>NZ_VOYM01000182.1:0-1310 GCF_013420285.1 Acinetobacter sp. YH01019 | reverse complement strand
CCTTTGCCTTTTTTCAGGTAATACAAATATTTTAGATTGTTCAAATAATTGCGCTAAATGTTTGGGTAGGTTTCCTGCTGATTCTAAAGGTGTGTGCCTTAAGATATTGATAATACTCATAGATGCAATATGGAAACTGATCCTTAAAGGACTCACCTTTGCATGTTCAGCGATAAACCTCATCTGTCTTCTTAAGATATTATATGCAATAAATACCCCCCACAATTCTTGATAGACCAAATCAGGTTGTTTGCTTCTTAAAATCCTTGCATCCTGTAAATCACTTTTAATTTCCCGATAACACATTTCTATTTCCCAACGCTGGATATAAAGCATTGCAAGGTCTTTGAATGGATAAACTTTAGAATCTGTTAATGATGTAATGTAACGTCTTATTTTTCCTGCATATTCAACTTCAATTAAACGTGCTTCCCAATAGTCACCCAATGACGGATTTATCTTTTTTGCTCTTGCTGAAACAGGCATTTTGATCTGAAAGTCATGGGCCGCATTATGATGAATCACTTCATAACGCAGGTTGTCCTTTGCTCGCATCAACCAATGACTCTCTTCTGCCTGAGATTGCCAGCTCACTAAAAAATCAGCAGAGAAGTAAGCACGATCAAATAGGGTAATACTGCGAACTGGTGCTTTTAATTGACTGGCTAAGGTTAATTCACCTTGATCCATACTGCCCATTTGGGCATCAATCATTTCATGGGTATTGGTATTCACCAGGCAAGTCGCTCTAACTTGTGGGTAAGGTGCAGCTGCTGTTTTGCCTTTGGATGAACCAAAGTGCTTAAAGTTTTCTTCTGTATGAGGCATAGACCAAACCACACCATCTACAGCACAAACGCATAGACCGTGAAAGTTGCTATATTGTTGTTGTGAGTCTTTAAACCATGCCTGACTTAATGTCGAAAATAAAGCACTCATGGGTTCTAAGCCTAAGCGTTGTCTTGCTTGTACGGATGCACTCGGTACACAGTATTCTGCCGTACCGAAAACAAGTTGCAATTGTTGAACCACATACCAAATCGGTTGATTTCGAAATAGAGCAAGTCCGATTACCAGCCAAACAACATGTTCAGCAGGCAGTTTTCTTTTTCGAATTGATGCTTTACCTGTTTGGTCTAAGCAATCTTCAATCCAGTTTAAATCAATCAATTCACTGAATTGTGAAAGTGAAGGTAGGGTTTGTTTTAATGTTAAATCTAGATTCTGAGATAAATTCATAAAAAAAGAGCGTATTTACATACGCTCTTTTTACAGCATTTTAACTTTTTTTGCTTAACTGACTGGCATTA
>NZ_VOYM01000181.1:0-1313 GCF_013420285.1 Acinetobacter sp. YH01019 | reverse complement strand
GTACATAGTGCACTAGGTTATGTGCCACCTTTTGATTTTGAAGCAATGTACTATGATAAAATTAATCCGTTAGGTCAGGTGGCCTAACTTAAATAAAAAAGTCTCCGACAAACCCGGTACGGTTCAGGGCGTACTTTTTAGATTTATATGCAGGGATTTGGAATCCTCATGGAACCTTGAGTAATTTGCAAGAGCAAACAAGGACTATGTTTAAAGGCAGTCAAAAAGGCGATTTAATCTCACTACAGTCCACCGATCAAGCTGAAGCCAATCCCTACACTTTAACGGGGAATTTGAATGCTAATTCGGGGCAATTTAAAGCTGAACTTAGTGATTTAAAAAATCCAAATACAAAGAGAGCGGTCACCTTTGAACCTGCATTTAAAGCAGTAGATAAGCCATTATTGGTTTTTAAATTCTACGGTTTGGAGGGTGCAGATCAGCCTTACGGTCGAACGCTAAAACGTGTAGATGTTATAAATAAAAATAATGGGCAAGTGATTCAAAAGCTAGAAGGATTTAATGCCTTTGGAAATAGTATTGGTTTTCTTGATGTGAATTTCGATGGCTTTTACGATGTTGTACTGTCTGATACTTCAGAAGCCCGTAAAATTGAAGATAAACGCTTTATATACTGGATGTACAACCCGCAACTCAAAGCATTTCAACGCTCACCACAACTGGAAAAAATCGTAGGTTTTCCAACGTTGAAAGGAGAAAGTCAAAAAATTGATTTTGGTGTAGGTGGTCAGTATCGTGTTGATCAAGGATTGTTATATCCCTTAAATGATGAATAACATAAATCCAAATAAAAGCCCTTTGTGAATGCATGGGGCTTTTTTATGCTGTGAATGTAGAAAGTAGTTAAACATGAAATGATGAATTAAGTGAGAGATGTTGAAGCAGATTTATTGATTAAATAAATTAAGAGTTATCGATAAAAAAACAGTAATAGTGGAGTAATATTTATGAACTAATGAACATGATTTTTACATTATTAAAATCTTTCACAAGTTTAAAAAAATATAAAGATTAGGGTTAAGTGTGCTTTTTATGTAATTTGGATGTCATTAAGGTTAATTAAAAAGTGAAATTGTGACAATAAATGTAATATTTGGTGATCGAGTGTTTATAAAAAATTAAGAAAAGACATACCTGAAATAGGGGATTCAGGATTTGAATTTTGGGTGGTGTTTCAAAAAGTATGCTGGCATTAAACGAATCCATTATTGATATAAAAGAACACTAAATCAAAGGCTTTGAAATGATTTTCAAGCTTTTTGGAGAAGTTGCAGCTTCTCCTAAAGCCTCGC
>NZ_VOYM01000180.1:0-1343 GCF_013420285.1 Acinetobacter sp. YH01019 | reverse complement strand
AAAAAAAAGCGATAAAAATAAAGAAGCATGGACGACTCTCAATGAGTTTATTTCGCTATGGTTTAGACTATGTTCAAATGGCGATTCAGCGTTTAATTGGTTTTGGGAAAAAAGAAGAGTTTAAGGAAATTTTGGCAATTTTAAGAAAGCAGAATCCTGATAGGATAAGGGTTCTGTGAAATTTGTCGTGTACAGAGTATAATATCCTGCCTTTTTTATATCTGTTTCTTCCGAAGGAGATGAGAGATGTCTGATTTCATTCAGTTAGAATATCTACAAGAAAAATTACAGCAACTTTTAGCGGAATCATTATTTGCAATCTATCTTTATGGTTCAGCTGTTGATGGTGGCTTAGGGCCAGAAAGTGACCTTGATGTTCTGGTCGTGGTTACTCAACCATTAACATCTGCTTTACGCGAGCAGCTTGCACAAGAATTACTAAAAATTTCACAGCCTGTTGGGGAATTACAAAGACCATTAGAAGTTACTATTTTATTAAAAGATGAGATTCAGTCTGGAAATTATCCTTTAAGTTATGAAATGCAGTTTGGTGAATGGCTACGTGAAGAACTTAAAGAAGGTGGAACATTAAGTTCGCAGAAAGACCCAGATATTAGTATATTGCTTAGAAAAGCGAGATCTCATCATACAGTTTTATTTGGTCCAGCTTTAGACCAATGGGCACCTGAAATTTCTGATCAAGAACTATGGCAAGCAATGTCTGATACTTATCCCGAAATTGTAGCTCATTGGGATGAGGATGCAGATGAAAGAAACCAGATTTTAGCTTTATGCCGGATCTATTTTAGTTTAGTCATGAAGGATATTGCTTCAAAAGGCAATGCAGCTCGATGGGTTATGCCTCAGCTTCCTCCTGAGCAGAAATTCGTATTGCAGCGGCTTATACAGGAATATAGAGGGGAAATCGGTAAACAAAATTGGCAAGAGGAACATTATGCTTTGCAGCCTATTGTTAATTTTCTGAGTTCAAAAATTGAAGAGCATTTTGAGCAGAAAAGAAATTTGATCACATAATAATTTTTTAGATTCTGGCTTTTCTTACCGACTTTACTAAACATACGGCTATATAAGAGTGCTTAAGCACTCTTTTTTTATTACTTAGTGTTTAAAGAAAATAATATTAATTTTAATATAGGGTTTGTTGACATTTACTGTTCATAATTAACCCTATAAAGGTAGCCATAAAAATATACATGCTAAAGCAACAGAACTTTGATAATTTCTTTTGAGCTTGTCATATCGAGTAGCTATTCCTCTAAATTGCTTTAATCTACAAAACATATTTTCAACTAAATGCCTGATTTTATATAAATACCAGTCCA
>NZ_VOYM01000179.1:0-1361 GCF_013420285.1 Acinetobacter sp. YH01019 | reverse complement strand
GCTGGTCCATTCTGCTATTCTCCAAACGTTCTATTTCCTCTGCGTCATGACCTCAGGCATACTGCGGTCATGAAAATGCTGCCTGATTTAAGCCAACTGACCCATGAACAACTGCTGGAATTTACCCAGCAGTTGGCAATGCAGCATCAACAACTCGCAGAAGATAAACAACAATTAGATACCAAAGCTCAGCATCTTGAAGTATCAAATCAACAATTAGGTACCAAAGTTCAGCATCTTGAAGTCACCAATCAACAATTAGATTCTAAAGTTCAGCATCTTTCCATTCTCACTCAAAAATACGAGCATGAACTTGCGCTGTTTAAAAAGCACAAATTCGGCAGTAAAAACGAACATCTCACCGCAAAACAAATCCATCTCTGGGATGAAGCGGTCGAAGAAGATATTGCAGCCGTTGATCTGGAATTAGAACGATTAAATGCAGGTAAAACCGATGCAGCGACACAGAAAGCTCTCGTCAATAAACCTAAACGTCGACTGCTGCCCGATCATCTACACACCATTCGTATTGAGCAT
This sequence comes from Acinetobacter sp. YH01019, assembly GCF_013420285.1. Lineage (NCBI taxonomy): Bacteria > Pseudomonadati > Pseudomonadota > Gammaproteobacteria > Moraxellales > Moraxellaceae > Acinetobacter > Acinetobacter sp. YH01019. Next base: position 824 of record NZ_VOYM01000179.1, on the reverse strand, counting down.
GAACCAGCATCAACCCAATGCAGTTGTGGCTGCCAGTTACGTCGTATCGGCGAAGATATCAGTGAAAAACTGCATTTCAGACCGGCACAGTTCTATAAGGAACAGCATGTGCGTGGCAAATGGGTCTGTGATCAGTGTGACACCCTGACTCAGCAAGCGATGCCTGCCTATGTGATTGATAAAGGCATTGCTTCACCTGAACTGCTCAGCCATGTGCTGGTATCGAAGTATGCCGATCATTTGCCGCTGTACCGTCAGCGCCTGATCTATCAGCGGGCGGGCATTGATCTGTCCAGATCTACTTTATCTGACTGGATTGGTCGCTGCGGTGTGGAACTGGAACCTCTGGCCAATGCCTTAAAACAGGTGGTGCTGCAACAGCGGGTGATCCATGCCGATGAAACACCAGTCACCATTATGCGGATGGGTGATGATGAGAAAAAACCGAAGAAAGGTTATGTCTGGGCCTATGCCACCACACAGTACAATCCAGTTCAAGCAGTGATCTATGACTTTCAAGATAGTCGTTCAGGCCAGCATGCTGAAGAGTTCTTGAAAGGCTGGCAGGGCTATCTGGTCTGTGATGATTACAGTGGTTATAAAGCACGCTTTAAATCAGGCCAGGTCATTGAGGTGGGCTGCATGGCCCATGCACGTCGTAAATTCCATGAACTGCATGTGACCGGGAAAAGTCAGGTCGCTGAACAGGCATTACTGATGATTCAGAAACTGTATGCGATAGAAGCAGAACTCAGGAAAAAGACCGATAGTACAGCAGAACACCGCCGCGAATACCGACAACAGCACAGCCAACCGGTGATGCA
>NZ_VOYM01000178.1:0-1373 GCF_013420285.1 Acinetobacter sp. YH01019 | reverse complement strand
CTACTCAGCCCATGGACATGCGTGCAGGTATGGATACGACCATGGCTCAGGTGGTGAGAGCCTTTGGCTACATCAAACCGCATTGTGCTTACCTGTTCTGTAATAAACGTGGCCATCGCATGAAAGTACTGGTGCATGATGGACTGGGGATCTGGCTGTGTGCCCGGCGGCTGGAACAGGGCAAATTTCACTGGGCTAAAGTTCACCAGGGTGAAAGCGTAGCCCTCAGCCCGGAACAGTTACAGGCACTGATCCAGGGTTTGCCCTGGCAGCGCATTGGACAACAGCAGGTAGTGACGATGCTCTAAACCAGGTTGGTGCATTCTGCTATTCTCCAAACGTTCTATTTCCTCTGCGTCATGACCTCAGGCATACTGCGGTCATGAATACGCTGCCTGACTTAAGCCAACTGACCCATGAACAACTGCTGGAATTTACCAGACAGTTGGCAATGCAGCATCAACAACTCGCAGAAGATAACCAACAATTAGATACCAAAGTTCAGCATCTTGAAGTATCCAATCAGCAATTAGATACCAAAGTTCAGCATCTTGAAGTCACCAATCAGCAATTAGATGCTCAAGTTCAACATCTTTCTATTCTCAACCAAAAATACGAGCATGAACTGGCGCTGTTTAAAAAGCACAAATTTGGCAGTAAAAACGAACATCTTACCGCAAAACAAATCCATCTGTGGGATGAAGCGGTCGAAGAAGATATTGCCGCTGTTGATCTGGAACTGGAACGGCTGAATGCAGATAAAACCGATGCAGCGACACAGAAAGCCAAAACCAATAAACCTAAACGTCGACCACTGCCAGATCATCTACACACCATCCGTATTGAGCATGAACCTGCATCAACCCAATGCGCTTGTGGTTGCCAGTTACGTCGTATCGGCGAAGATGTCAGTGAAAAACTACATTTCAGACCGGCACAGTTCTACAAGGAACAGCATGTCCGTGGCAAATGGGTCTGTGATCAGTGTGACACCCTGACTCAGCAAGCGATGCCTGCCTATGTGATTGATAAAGGCATTGCTTCACCTGAACTGCTCAGCCATGTGTTGGTATCGAAGTATGCCGATCATTTACCGCTGTACCGTCAACGTCTGATCTATCAGCGGGCGGGAATCGAGCTTTCTAGATCAACGTTATCTGACTGGATAGGTCGCTGCGGTGTAGAACTGGAACCTCTGGCCAATGCCTTAAAAGAGGTGGTACTACAACAGCAGGTGATCCATGCCGATGAAACACCGGTCACCATCATGCGGATGGGTGAGAATGAGAAAAAACCGAAGAAAGGTTATGTCTGGGCCTATGCCACTACACAGTACAATCCAGTTCAGGCGGTGATCTATGACTTTCAGGATA
>NZ_VOYM01000177.1:0-1415 GCF_013420285.1 Acinetobacter sp. YH01019 | reverse complement strand
GTTCTTCATAATCTCTTAATGATCTTCTTGCTGATTCGTCACCAGCAAGCTAGGTCGGCTATATTACGCTTTATTTCTAAAGTGTCAACTAGTAATTCAAATTATTTTAAACTTTCTTTCTAAAACCTAACTTAATCAATCTTAACTAAGTCACTGTTTTATCAGAAGTTTTAATCTTCATCACCGCCGATGGATGTGCATTCTACAGCATTTCTTACCCAACGCAACACCTTTTTTGAATTAATTTACACATATGTCGGTTTTTTGGACACATATCTGATCTTTTGTATTATTATCACCCGATATACCCAATATTTTTTATAATTAAGCGTATATACACCATATTTTCATTAAATATTATTTACGACTCGGCATGGCTTATTTAAAAAAAATAGCTTTGATGATTGGTATTACATTCTGTATATCACTCTCACACGCTACTCCCGCTTCAAATATTTTTAACACGACATTTTCCATATTAAGTTATGCTAAGTGGGAAACCAATTCACCCAAGCTGTGTGTGATTAACAATTCTGGACTTATTGCAGACTTTAAACGAAATGCTCCCACGCATAGTAATTATAGAATCCAACCAATTTCCGTGAATGAAATTGCAAATAGTCATTGCCAAATTTTATTTTTTTCCAATCTCTCTGCAAAAGATGAACAAAGCATTTTAAACAATCATGTAAATTTTCCCGCCCTTTCCATTAGTAATAATAATATTGAATGTGAGAATGGTAGCGCCTTTTGCTTATATCGGAAAAATCAGGGTTATGCTTTCAAAATTAATATGGATAGTTTGACTCAATCCCAAGTTCATATTGACCCTCGTGTTTTATTACTGGCCAAGTCATCGGAGTCAGCTGAATGAAACAACTCTATAATCCAATTACATTACATCAATTATTTACTCGCTCCCAACTAACCATATTTGCTTTAACATTTTCAATTTGTTCTGCTATTTTTTTGGTGATATCAACCTATACCATGCATACCTATGCAAAAAATGGCTTAACAAATTTATCCAATGCGATTAATGAACGTATTCAGCCAGCTGTTGTTTTTAACGACCAAAGCACCATGAATCAAATTTTAAATGAATATACTCAGCAATACCCTATACGTTCTATTGAAATAAAAAACACTCAAAACACCCGACTTGCACACACAGAACAAGCAGATATCAGTACTTTTTCAAGCCAATATATTTTAGATTATGTCTTTTTTAGTCAACCACTACGTTTAAACATCAATCACGACAAAAAGAATTATGGTGAATTAATTGTTGGTGGTGTTTCAAAAAGTATGCTGACATTAAATGAAACCATTATTGATGTAAAAAAAGGTTAAGTCGAAGGCTTTAAAATGGTTTTCAATCTTTTTGGAGAAATTACAACTCTTTCTAAAACCGC
>NZ_VOYM01000176.1:0-1424 GCF_013420285.1 Acinetobacter sp. YH01019 | reverse complement strand
CCGTGATAAAGCACGTCCATATGTGGGTGCTTTATCCGTGTTGATCACTTGTGGAATTTGCCACTTCTTCACATTATTTAAAATTTTTCCAAGAAAACAATATGCTGATTTGGTATTACGTCTAGAATGGTTTACCGTTAACATCAATATAAGGAATATAAAATGAAAGCAGCTCGTTTTTATGACCGAGGGGATATTCGAATTGAAGATATCCCTGAACCGAAAGTACTTCCAGGCACAGTTGGAATTCAAGTTGCGTGGTGTGGTATTTGCGGTACAGATTTACATGAATTCATGGAAGGTCCTATTTTTATTCCACCTTGTGGTCACCCACACCCAATTTCGGGAGAATCTGCACCTGTAACAATGGGACATGAATTTTCAGGCGTGGTTTATGCAGTTGGAGAGGGTGTAGATGATATCCAAATTGGGCAACATGTCGTAGTTGAACCCTACATCATTGCTGACGATGTGCCGACTGGCCCCAATGATAAGTATCATTTATCAAAAAATATGAACTTTATTGGTTTAGGCGGACGCGGTGGTGGTCTTTCTGAAAAAATTGCAGTTCAGCGGCGTTGGGTACATCCTATTTCAAATGATATTCCTTTAGACCAAGCAGCATTGATAGAACCTTTATCTGTCGGTCATCATGCCTATGTCAGAAGTGGCGCAAAAGCTGGCGATATCGCACTGGTTGGTGGAGCAGGCCCAATAGGCTTACTTTTATCTGCTATTTTAAAGGCTAAAGGTCTCACGGTCATCATTACTGAACTGAGTGCAAAACGTAAAGAAAAAGCGATAGAAGCGGGTGTTGCCGATTATGTACTAGACCCATCTAAGGTTGATGTAGTTGCTGAGGTAATGAAAATTACAGAAGACCGCGGTGTAGATGTCGCTTTTGAATGTAGTAGTGTCAATAAAGTCATGGATACACTCGTTGCAGCAATGAAACCAACTGGTGTAGTCGTTATCGTTTCTATTTGGAGCCATCCTGCCACAATTAATGTGCATAGTGTGGTGATGAAAGAGCTAGATATTCGTGGCACGATTGCTTATGTAAATGATCATCAGGAAACTATCCGTTTGGTTGAGCAAGGTAAGATTAATCTAGAACCTTTTATTACCCAACGGATTGCATTAGATGATCTTGTTTCTAAAGGCTTTGAAACATTGATTCATAATAATGAGTCTGCTGTAAAAATTATTGTTCATCCGTAGTAACGCCTAATTTGAACGACTAATTTGAATAAACTAGAAATAAACTCTATGTAGCTATTTCTAATATCTTTATAGAGTAAGCGTCCGCTGAACACACCTTATGAATTCATCCTATAAGCCTTAATTTAGTCCCCACTTAAAAACAAGTGGGGACTAAAATTTATGACTACAAATCACCAGACATCCATCGCATCTCTTGCGAA
>NZ_VOYM01000175.1:0-1494 GCF_013420285.1 Acinetobacter sp. YH01019 | reverse complement strand
GATAATCTTTTTCAGATTCAATTAGTAATTGAACCGCTCTTTCTCTAATTTCGGGGGTATAGTTTGGTTTTTTCATCGGAATAGTCTCTCAGAATATTGAGTCTCCGACAAACCCGGTACGGTTCATGTTGCTAAAAACCTGCTGTTCGAGCAATTTTTCTTTTAGAGAAATTGGCAAAGCATCATTTAAAATTAGGAGAGTTTGAAAAAACTTATGATGTATTTAAGCATGTGCTGGATTAAAATTCGATGAAAGTGATGATTGCAGTAGACTAATTTGCTTTAAGCCAATGAAAATATATAAGGAGAAGATTTAATCTCCTCCTTACTATCAATTAATTATCATCATATTGCCAATGAAAAACCATTTTTGCTAAAGTTCGCATATCCATATTATTTTTCATTTTTTCAAATGCGTTAAAATTATCTTTTTTAGCCTGATAAAGCTGTTTGATTTCTTCATCACTTTCTAAGTTAAATAAAGGTTTTAAACCGCCAAAATGATTCATAAATGTTCCCCATTTATAGGCTTGTTTAAAACTCTTGTACCCTTTAGGATTAGCCAAACTAATTAAAAGATAGTCCTCTAAAAAGCATTCTTGATGTTTACCCGCTGCATAACGAATGGTTTCAAAAGCTTTATCCATAAATTCTAATGCTTCTTGACTTTGATTCTTTTTAAATAATATTACACCTCTTATCCATTGTTCTAACCAAGGATAAACAATGTCATTTTTACATGCTTTATAAGATTCAAACCAAGTATCAAAGGATATTTTATTGCTAAGAACGTCAAAATAACCATGATGATAGTTTTCTATATTTGCTAAAAAATGTTGAGGGTTGGCTTGTGATTGCAGATACCTAAATCCATCTTTTAATGTAATTAAATTAAAATTAGCAGGAAAATTATCATCAAAATCTGGTAGATCATTAGTGTGGCCTACTCGTTGTACATGTAAAGCTAATTCTTCCCCAGGTTGTAAGCAATTCTTTGAAAATAGTTCAATAATTGCAAAATTGATTAATATTAGATTTTCATTTTTTTTCGATTCCGTAAAAGATTGATTGGCTGTAATTTTTTCTTTTTCTTTTGCAACGATAGATATCTTTTTATCATTGTAAAATAAATGAAAATCTTTATAGATTACTTCTAAATAAGTTTTAAGTTTTATCGTTATAGCCTGTAAAATGCTATTTCCGTAATTTTCTTTTATTTGCTTGATGCAGTAAGTACAAAAGCGAGCAATTAATAAAAAGAATAGGTAAGCCTCTTGATGTTTTTCTGATATAGCATGTGATTTAAAAGCTCGATCAAATGTAGTTTTAAGTGTTGTAAATGAGGGTAAATTTTTATCTTTTAACCAATTATAGGACTTACGCACTATTATTTATAGATTCTCTGTGGTAGCAGATGATTTTTATCGAGAATAAAGTCATCAATGAAGTTTTTGATAACTGGTCTAAATAATTTCTTCTGCCAACGATATACAT
>NZ_VOYM01000174.1:0-1512 GCF_013420285.1 Acinetobacter sp. YH01019 | reverse complement strand
GAGGCTTTAGGAGAAGCTGCAACTTCTCCAAAAAGCTTGAAAATCATTTCAAAGCCTTTGATTTAGTGTTCTTTTATATCAATAATGGATTCGTTTAATGCCAGCATACTTTTTGAAACACCACCGAATTTCTTTGTCAGACATAGTGATCAGCATCTATATTTTATATCCAGTCCATGGTGATAAAAATCATCATAAACCAGACATTTTTATTGGTGAGAATATAGACACTTTAAATGGGTTCTAACAGCAACTAAATTTAGTTGCATTTTTTAATTTCAAGGGACTATACTTAGTCGTAACTGAGTAGGGCTAAAATATGGGTAAAACGGAAAAGTTATTGGAAAAATTTGGAAATTCAAAAAATACGTTTCCATATAAAGATTTAGTCGTTTTACTGAGCCAGCTCGGCTATGAAAAATTTGAAATGGCAGGCTCTCGTGTTCGGTTTTTTAATGAAAAAACTGAACATATGATTTTACTGCATAGACCACACCCTGAAAATGAAATCAAAGGTGGGGCATTGAAAGCTGTAAAACAGGCACTCAAGCAGGAGGGATTTTTATGAGCTATTTAAAGTACAAAGGTTATCTCGGAACAATTGAGCCTGATCTTGAAACAGGTGAGTTATTTGGAAAACTTGCTTTTATTCGTGATCTTATTACCTATGAAGCGGAAACTTTAAAAGCCCTTGAGAAAGCTTTTCAGGAATCTGTAGACGGCTATTTAGAATCATGTGCTGAACTAGGAAAATCTCCTGATCAACCATTCAAAGGCACTTTTAATGTCCGTATTAGCCCTGAATTGCACCGTAAGGCGGTTTTAGCATCAAGTAATTCTCTAAATGCCTTTGTCAGTGAGGCGATTCAAGAAAAGTTAATGCGTTTAGGTGCGTAATTTATTGAAGCCTAGGCTACTACCTAAAAATTGAAAAACTCAGCAAAAATGGGAGCTTAAAGCTCCCATTTTTATGTTCAGTTTCGCATAAGAGATTTTATGTTAAGTGTACTTTATATCTATAAAAAACTTTCCATATAAATGATTTATATGAAATATATGTGTTAACTTAAGGTTTAAGTTCATCTAAGAAAAGAATAATGGAAAGAAATCTAAATTTAGCAAATTCAATTTTCGCAGGCTTTAATGATAAAAACGGATTAATGATTTGTGGCTATGAATGGGGATGGTCAAAAGAAGATCAAAAACTGGATGAAAGCGATAGCCGTCCCACAGTAGATATGAGCATTGAATGTACATTTAGTAATAAATCCCTAAGGTATGGTCCTTCTGCCAATACTTGGCCTTATGATAAAAATATCAAAAAATGGTTTAAGTTTTGGGGACACCCATTAAACGATGAAAATTTAGGTTCAGACTTTGATAAATGAACCGTACCGGGTTTGTCGGAGAGTCAATATTCTGAGAGACTATTCCGATGAAAAAACCAAACTATACCCCCGAAATTAGAGAAAGAGCGGTTCAATTACTAATTGAATCTGAAAAAGATTATCC
>NZ_VOYM01000173.1:0-1676 GCF_013420285.1 Acinetobacter sp. YH01019 | reverse complement strand
GCTGGTCCATTCTGCTATTCTCCAAACGTTCTATTTCCTCTGCGTCATGACCTCAGGCATACTGCGGTCATGAAAATGCTGCCTGATTTAAGCCAACTGACCCATGAACAACTGCTGGAATTTACCCGGCAGTTGGCGATGCAGCATCAGTCTCTGGCACAATCAAATCAAGAATTAGAAAAATCAAACCAACAATTAGATACCAAAGTTCAGCATCTTGAAGTATCCAATCAGCAATTAGATGCTCAAGTTCAACATCTTTCTATTCTCAATCAAAAATACGAGCATGAACTCGCACTATTTAAACAGCACAAATTCGGCAGTAAAAACGAACATCTCACTGCAAAACAAATCCATCTCTGGGATGAAGCGGTCGAAGAAGATATTGCAGCCGTTGATCTGGAACTGGAACGGCTGAATGCAGATAAAACCGATGCAGCGACACACAAAGCCAAAGCAAATAAACCTAAACGTCGACTGCTGCCCGATCATCTACACACCATCCGTATTGAGCATGAACCAACATCAACCCAATGTGCTTGTGGCTGCACCTTGCGTCGTATCGGCGAAGATATCAGTGAAAAACTGCATTTCAGACCGGCACAGTTCTATAAGGAACAGCATGTGCGTGGCAAATGGGTCTGTGATCAGTGTGACACCCTGACTCAGCAAGCGATGCCCGCCTATGTGATTGATAAAGGCATTGCTTCACCTGAATTGCTCAGCCATGTGTTGGTATCGAAGTATGCCGATCATTTGCCGCTGTACCGTCAGCGCCTGATCTATCAGCGGGCTGGCATTGATCTGTCCAGATCCACTTTATCTGACTGGATTGGTCGCTGCGGTGTGGAACTGGAACCTCTGGCCAATGCCTTAAAACAGGTGGTGTTGCAACAGCGGGTAATCCATGCCGATGAAACGCCGGTCACCATCATGCGGATGGGTGATGATGAGAAAAAACCGAAGAAAGGTTATGTCTGGGCCTATGCCACTACACAGTACAATCCAGTTCAAGCGGTGATCTATGACTTTCAGGATAGCCGTTCAGGTCAGCATGCAGAAGAGTTCCTGAATGGCTGGCAGGGCCATCTGGTCTGTGATGATTACAGTGGTTATAAAGCACGCTTTAAATCAGGCGATGTCATTGAGGTGGGCTGCATGGCGCATGCACGTCGTAAATTCCATGAGCTACATGTGACTGGGAAAAGTCAGATCGCTGAACAGGTATTACTGATGATTCAGAAACTGTATGCGATAGAAGCAGAACTCAGGAAAAAGACCGATAGTACAGCAGAACACCGCCGCGAATACCGACAACAGCACAGCCAACCGGTGATGCAACAACTGTATGAATGGCTCAACCAACATTATCTGACGGTGCCATCGAGTTCTCCAACCGCCAAGGCCATCAATTACAGTCTGAAGCGTTGGCCAGCCTTAAGCCGCTATCTGGATGATGGCAATCTACCTATAGATAATAATTGGGTTGAGGTGCGACACGAAGTCGCTTAATGAAGTTGTTCCCCCTGCGGGAACCACCCGTGTCACTGGGTGAATCTAGAAGGCTGAATAAAGAGCGCCTTCGACAATGTAACGAGGCACCGCAAGGTGCGGGGTATCAATCGTGAGAGGCGTACCCTTCTGGCAGCCATAGCCGGACAAGGGCTAGATAATCG
>NZ_VOYM01000017.1:0-54272 GCF_013420285.1 Acinetobacter sp. YH01019 | reverse complement strand
AAAAAAAAGCGATAAAAATAAAGAAGCATGGACGACTCTCAATGAGTTTATTTCGCTATGGTTTAGACTATGTTCAAATGGCGATTCAGCGTTTAATTGGTTTTGGGAAAAAAGAAGAGTTTAAGGAGATTTTGGCAATTTTAAGAAGGCAGAAGCCTGATAGGATAAGGGTTCTGTGAAATTTGTCGTGTACAGAGGAAAATATCAATGAATGGCACTGAATTAAAAATTTCAGAAGCCCAAAATCCAAATGAAAGTGCAACTTTTACTAAATTTCCTCGTCATAACTCAGGAATTATAGGTGCGTGGAGTTCAAGCTCAGGTAAACAATTATTTGTTTTCAAAACGGATAATACCTATACCCTAATTGATGCTGTAGGAGATGATCAAGTTGAAGCTGGGGAAACACCTTGTGGTGGACCAGGTATCGAATATGGTACCTACCAGCTTCAAAATGGTAAATTATTTGTTAATGCTATCGCTATCGATACAAATGGTTGTGCAGGCCTCTCTGATACCAATGCACATTTAGGTTTATCAGGCACTATTGGTACCAATACACTAACATTTACTGTAAGTGGCGAAGGTACTTTTACACTCTCTCGACTAAACTAAACCAAATTAAAATGCTCCAATCATAAGATTGGGGCATTTTATTTAATATGCTCAAAATGAATGGTACAGCCCATCAATAAATGCATCAGTTCGATTTGCGAACAACATTGGGTTTTTTCATAAATATTTTTAAAATACGTCCGTACCGAACTCAACGTAATGCCACACTGTTCTGCAATATCTTCTATTTTATAACCATTAATTAACAACTCGCATAAATCAAACTCTCGTTTGGAAAGCTGGTAACACTGTTGTAGGTAAGCTCTTGACAGGGAATAATGCTGGTTTTTATCTGTCATAAATAATGCAATCTGATGCTGAGCAGACTGTAAATGTTGCATATTTCTTAATTTCTTAAAGGGCACTACCGTCAGCATGAATTGCGAGCCTGCCCCATCACTCAACGCCAGGACTCCACCCACTTCAGTTTGAATGGTCGTATCTTCCAGCAAAGCACTTTCTAATAGCTGATCAAAACGTATCTGCTGACCATAATTGGTTTTTAGACGGTTATGTATATCCAGATCCAGACATGAACTTTGATCAAGCATCTTTTGCGCAACAGGATTGGAATAACTTAAACACAGGTTTTGATCGAGCAGTACAATCCCAGTTTTTAAACTATCCAATACCGTATACAAGCTTAAATTATCTTGTTGAATCAAGTTGATTTGCCGGTGAATTTGCAAAGCCCGGCGTAAATGAATACTGATGCGTCGGAGAAAATCCAGCTCTGCCTGTTCAAAAGGCTGCACCTCAGGCGCACGATGAATACCCAGTACCGCCCAACGATAATTTCCCCGATCCAGCAATACCCCTGCCAGATAAGATACACCGCCAGGCTTTAAACACTTCTCATAGAAAACATAGTGATCCGTACCCGGCTGTTCTGCATAGTGCTGACAGTTATGACTCAGTGCATCGCCCATCTCGATCGCATTCCATAAGGGCATATGCAGTTTCATATCAATCACTCTGACACGCTCATCTTGATAAGCGGCCAGACTTTCATTCGGGATATTGTGCGTATAGACAAAATCATAGCCTGGATTAAGCTGATCCAGACCGGTAAAAATTGCACTCTTACTTTTAGTATAGCTCACGATATCTTTGATCACGTCCAGCCACAGAGATGGCAATACAGCAGCATCATAAATTTTTGCAATCAGATTATTTTCTTGTTCTAATTTCATTATCCCCTCCGCATTATCATTATTTTCTAATCATAGCGTTCAGAATTAGTTAACGAAACAGCATAAAGTGACTTTAAACTTGACTAAAAATTCTTAAGTCCTGCTCACTTATCAATAACTCTGGCCTGATTCACCTAATGAATCAAACTTTAACAAGATTGCCCTATTTATCTGTACTGACTACTTTTAATGTAATTAGCTAACAAATAAATCCATAGGATCAAAACAATGAAGAAGTTTATATTCACCGCTGCGATGGCAGTCGCTATTTCATCAACGTTGACAGCATGTTCAAAACAGAATGACAATGAGCCAATGAATCATAATGCACCATCCAGCCCAGCGATGACGGAGCAAAATAACCCCGGTACCAATCTGACTCGGGCTGATAGCGCAGAGACCTCATTAGATTGGGCAGGTGAATATGAAGGTGTATTTCCTTGTGCCGACTGTGAAGGCATTAAAGTCGAGTTACAGCTTAATTCAGATAAGACTTATGAACTGAGTGAAGAATATTTAGGGAAAGCTAATAATAATGAATTTGAACTCAAAGGCAGTTTTAGTTTTGATCCTCAGGATCCGTCACTCATCACATTAGATAACAAAGCTGAAAACCGTAAATTCTTTGTTGGCGAAAATTTTATCGAAGCACGTGATGTTGAATCAGGTAAAAAAATTGAGAGTAATTTAAATTATAAATTAGTTAAAAAGTCTTCATCATAATTTTGTAAAGAATAAAAAAATCCCCGCTATTGCGGGGATTTTTTTAAGATTGGATGATCAACATGAATTACATCATGCCGCCCATTCCGCCCATACCACCCATGTCTGGAGCAGCCGGTTTGTCTTCTGGAATATCAGTGATCATACATTCAGTTGTAAGCATTAAAGCAGCAACAGAAGCAGCATGTTCAAGTGCTGAACGTGTTACTTTCGCTGGATCAAGGATACCCATTTCAAGCATATCGCCGTATTCACCAGTTGCAGCATTGTAACCGTAGTTACCTTCACCGTTTTTAACTGCGTTAATTACAACAGAAGGCTCATCACCTGCGTTCGCAACAATTTGACGAAGCGGTGCTTCGATTGCGCGACGTAAAATGTTGATACCTACGTTTTGGTCATCGTTGCTACCAACAACACCTTCAAGTGCAGATGCAGCGCGTACAAGTGCAACACCACCACCTGCTACAACACCTTCTTCAACCGCAGCGCGAGTTGCGTGAAGCGCGTCGTCAACACGGTCTTTCTTCTCTTTCATTTCAACTTCAGTTGCAGCACCGATTTTGATCACTGCAACACCGCCAGCCAATTTAGCTACGCGTTCTTGAAGTTTTTCTTTGTCGTATTCTGAAGTAGATTCTTCAATTTGCGCACGAATTTGAGTTACGCGCTCAGCAATTTGATCTGCATTACCAGCACCATCAACAATCACTGTATTTTCTTTAGAAACAGTTACTTTGTGCGCTGTACCTAAATCTTGAAGAGATGCAGTTTCTAAAGACATACCTACTTCTTCAGAAATAACAGTTGCGCCAGTTAAGATCGCGATGTCTTGAAGCATTGCTTTACGACGATCGCCAAAACCAGGGGCTTTAACCGCACATACTTTAATAATGCCGCGCATGTTGTTTACAACAAGAGTTGCAAGCGCTTCGCCTTCAACATCTTCAGCGATGATAAGAAGCGGTTTACCTGTTTTAGCAACAGCTTCAAGTACAGCAATCAATTCACGGATGTTGCTGATTTTTTTATCAACAAGAAGAATGAACGGATTTTCAAGTTCAGCAGTTAGCGTGTCTTGTTTGTTTGCAAAGTACGGGCTGATGTAACCACGGTCAAACTGCATACCTTCAACAACGTCCAAAGCATCTTCAAAGCCTGAACCTTCTTCTACAGTAATAACGCCTTCTTTACCTACTTTTTCCATTGCTTGCGCAATAAGTTTACCAACAGTAGTGTCAGAGTTTGCAGAAATCGAACCAACTTGTTCAATTGCTTTGGTATCAGAAGCTGGTTTAGCCGTTGCTTTGATGTTTTCAACTACAGCACGTACAGCGATGTCGATACCACGTTTCAAGTCCATTGGGTTCATACCCGCAGTCACTGATTTGATACCTTCATTTAAGATTGCTTGTGCAAGTACAGTTGCAGTTGTTGTACCGTCACCTGCGATGTCATTGGTTTTTGAAGAAACTTCACGAACCAATTGCGCGCCCATGTTTTCAAATTTGTCTTTAAGCGCAATTTCTTTTGCAACAGTTACACCATCTTTAGTGATGTGTGGTGCACCGAAAGAACGGTCGATTACAACATTACGACCTTTAGGACCTAAAGTTACTTTTACTGCGTCTGCAAGTACATTAACACCTGCAATCATTTTTGAACGCGCTGAATCACCAAATTTTACGTCTTTAGCTGACATATCTAACTCCGAATCTTTTTAAATTTTTAACAATTTATACTTTATAAAAGGGTCTAAATGCGTGTATGAAGCTTAAGCTTCAAGTACCGCTAAGATGTCAGACTCTTTCATAATAAGAAGCTCTTCGCCTTCTACTTTTACTTTTGTACCTGCATAAGTACCAAACAATACATTGTCGCCAACTTTAACGTCTAATACACGAACGCCATTGTCAGTTACTTTACCATTACCTACAGCGATCACTTCGCCTTGAGCAGGTTGTTCAGCTGCTGAAGTACTTAAAATAAGACCACCAGCAGTTTTAGTTTCCTTTTCAACACGGCGAATTACAACGTTATCGTGTAGAGGACGAATATTGCTCATAGTTAACTCCAGACTAAGTCTATTTATAGATGAATGACGATGACATTTTGATTTCCGTAAGCCATCGCCAAAAATTAATTCAGATGACACTTTTGTGGGGATGGAAAAAAACGCTTCAAGGGTAAAATTTAATTTTTTTAATCTTTTTGTACTTTTTTTCGACTAATTACTCTTTTGTATATCGCAATGATCAACAATTCTTAAAATCAAGGCTTCTGTTCAAACTGCTGAGATAGAGCATTAAAGAAATAATGCCGTACATCCATATGATGATCAATGACATTAAAACTATTGGGAAGATTGTCATGCAAACGATACGACGTCGCTGTTCCTGCATGAATATCCCAAACTGGATGTGCAGCACCTAATTGATAGATTTGATTTAAATCGTAAGCTGCTGGCACATGTAAATGTCCATGTAACAGCCCGTTTAAACCATGTTTACTCCACTGCTCGAGTGCCAATCGGCCTTGTACAGGACAATCTTTAACACCATGTGGATCATTGGGAGGTGTATAAAAAGGTTGATGGGCAATCACCAATTTCAACTTATTTTTTGGCGCAGCTTTTAACTGCTCATCCACACGTTGTATTTGGTCTAAAGAAATATGTCCCCGTGTGTGGTAACGCCGGCGAATACTATTCACTCCCACCAAATAAAAGTGCTCCGTTTCCAGCACATTTTCTAAATTATCAAAGAACAGTTTATACCGAGTAAATGGACTAAATACCCGATTCCATAAATGATAAAGAGGTATATCGTGGTTGCCCGGAACCACGATATAAGGTCGTTTCAAGCTTTCTAAAAATTGCTTACAGGCAAAAAACTGCGCATACCGTGCGCGCTGAGTTAAATCACCACTCGCCACAACAGCCTCAATCTGATGTTGCTGGCAAAACTGTTGTATCGCCCACATACATTCAGGCTTTTCAGTTCCAAAATGCAGATCAGACAGATGCAGGATCATGTGGAACTCGTATATTTAAGGCATTTTTTTTCACAGAAATCTGTAATGGTGGTTTCATTTCGACAATTTCACCATCGATAGCGACTGTTATTTTATTGCGTTTGGTGTGGATCGTGACTTGCTCCGCTGCAAAACTATAAACATCTGGTGCTTTTTCAATATTTCCACGCATCAACTGCCACAGCAGTTTGAATAAGGTGCGTTTATCACTTTTTGCAACCACCACACCGGCGACCTTTCCTTGTGCAGCATCTTTGGCAATTTTTAAGTTTAAATCCGCAAGTTGCAATTGATTATTACCAAAGAAAATCAACGGTGTTTTGACTGGATAGATATGATGATCTACTTCAATTTCAAGCTTCAATTCTTTACGATCACGAATGAGAACATCAAGCCCTGAGGTATAGGCGTGTAAAGGAAAGCGCCCAAATTTTTGATTGTAAAATTCACGCTTTTGTATGAATAGCGGATACAGGCCTAAGCTAGCGTTATTTAAATAAATATGATCATTTAACTGCGCAACATGCACTTCCCTGTTTTGACCCGTTGCTATTATGTTTGCCGCTTGGATTAAATCCAATGGAATATTGAGCACACGCGCAACATAATTGAAGGTACCTAAAGGTAAAATACCCATTGGAATATTGGTATGCATTAGACGCTGCGCGACGGCATTTAAAGTCCCGTCACCGCCTGCTGCAACCACCACACCAACCTCTTGCTGTTGCTGATGGCGTGCAAGCACCTTATCCATTAAGGCATCAAAACTGACATCCTGCCCCAGTTCAAACGATTGAATTTCATAACCATGACTGGACAAGACTTGAACCAGTTCTTCATAAACTGCTTCTTTATTTGCAGCATGAAAACCAGAGTTTTTATTGTAAATAATAGATAATGGCTTCGTTTGAAGAGACATTTTTTATACATTTCTACCCGTTTGATTTATATTTTGTCGAATTAACAAACAATTAAAAGCACCTTTATGTAAAATTCGAATTACCACCATTTATTTAATCAATAATAATTCTCATGTAAGGAATTATTTCAAGCTATTGTTTTTAATAAATATAATTATATAAAATATTGTTCATTATTTTTCTAAATAGAACAAAATAAACACAATAAAATTATTAACCATTTGTTTTTATTTAATTTTATTACTAAATAGCATTAACTACCAAATAAAATCTACCACTTCTTTAGTCTTATTTTTTTTATGATTTTATGCTTTAATACAGCGACTTTTTTTTCATATTTTATCTGCATGATGTACCCCATGATGCAGATTAGACTTTGTACGGTTAGTACATTTTTGAGATAGGCCTCACCATGACCCAAGTGAACGCACCAGAATTCGTTCGTCACCCTAAGCTTATTGCTTGGGTGGAAGAAATTGCCAAATTAACCAAACCAGCAAAAATCGAATGGTGTGACGGTAGCGCAGAAGAATATCAACGTTATATCGACTTGATGATCGCTAACGGCACTATGCAAGAACTTAACCAAGAAAAACACCCTGGTTCTTACCTTGCTAATTCTGATCCTTCTGACGTTGCTCGTGTTGAAGGTCGTACTTTTATTTGTTCAGAAAAGCAAGAAGATGCTGGCGCAACTAACAACTGGGAAGCTCCAGCTGAAATGCGTGCTCGCCTTAACGGTTTATTTGACGGTTCAATGAAAGGTCGTACTTTGTACGTTGTCCCTTTCTCTATGGGGCCTTTAGGTTCTCATATTGCTCACATCGGTATCGAACTTACCGACTCTCCTTACGTAGCTGTAAGCATGTCAAAAATGGCTCGTATGGGTAAAGCTGTTTATGACGTTCTTGGTACTGACGGTGAATACGTTCCTTGTGTACACACTGTAGGCGCTCCGCTAGAAGAAGGTCAAAAAGACGTTGCATGGCCTTGCAACCCTGAAAAATACATCGTTCATTACCCAGAAACTCGTGAAATCTGGTCTTACGGTTCTGGTTACGGCGGTAACGCATTGCTTGGTAAAAAATGCCTAGCTTTACGTATTGCTTCTTCTATGGGTCGTCAACAAGGCTGGTTAGCTGAACATATGCTCATCCTTGGCGTGACAAACCCACAAGGCGAAAAACACTACATCGCAGCTGCATTCCCTTCTGCTTGTGGTAAAACAAACTTCGCTATGTTGATTCCACCAGCAGGCTACGAAGGCTGGAAAATCGAAACTGTAGGTGATGACATTGCTTGGATCAAACCAGGTGAAGATGGTCGTCTATATGCGATTAACCCAGAAGCTGGTTTCTTCGGTGTTGCACCTGGTACAAATACAAAGACCAACCCGAACTGTATGGCTACATTAACTAAAGATGTTATCTATACAAACGTTGCTGTAACTGACAACGGCGAAGTATGGTGGGAAGGTCTTACTAAAGAAGCACCTGCTAACCTTACAAACTGGAAAGGTCAGCCACACGTTGCTGGTGAAAAAGCGGCGCATCCAAATGCTCGTTTCACAGTTTCAGCTGGTCAATGCCCTTCTATTGACGCTGATTGGGAAAATCCAGCAGGTGTTCCAATTTCTGCGTTCATCTTCGGTGGTCGTCGTGCAGATACAGTGCCTCTAATTTCAGAAGCATTTGACTGGGTTGACGGTGTTTACAAAGCTGCAACTATGGGCTCTGAAACAACTGCTGCTGCTGTTGGTCAACAAGGTATCGTTCGTCGTGATCCATTCGCAATGCTTCCATTTGCGGGTTACAACATGGCTGACTACTTCTCTCACTGGTTAGAACTTGGTGAAGAAGTTGCTGCTAAAGCTGCTGCTCACGGTAACAAACTACCTGGTATCTACAACGTGAACTGGTTCCGTCGTGATGCTGAAGGTAACTTTGTATGGCCTGGTTTCGGTCAAAACATGCGTGTACTTGAGTGGATCATTGATCGTTGTGAAGGTCGTGCAACTGCTGTTGACACTCCAATTGGCCGTGTACCAACTTTCGAACAATTGAACTGGAACGGTTCAGATTTCACTAAAGAACAATTTGACCTTGTTACTTCTCAAGACAAAGATCAATGGATCAAAGAGCTTGAAAGCCACACTGAATTGTTCAACAAATTAGGTGATCGCCTTCCAGAAGCGCTTAAAACTCGTCAAGCTGAGTTAATCGCTGCTGTTAAATCTGCTTAATTCTTTCTAGATTAAGTTAAAAAAAGACCGCTTTATGCGGTCTTTTTTATGCTTTCAAAATAAAGCTTTATTATTTCTACACCATTTATTATTTGAACAACCATGCAATTAGAACGAGCATTTCAAGAGTCAAATAAAGAAGCCGAGCACTTAGCATTAAGAATAATTCATACTGACTTGCGCTCGCGAGTAGCAGCCTCTTTATTTGCAATTGCACAACAGCATCAATATTCAATTTTTTTGCTTTTGCTAAATTTCCCAACACTTCAAGCCTCAGCATTTGCACTCCTAAGACCTCTGTGCGAAGCAGTGATAAAGGTCTAGGATTAAGCTTGTCGCAACTAAAAATCAAATAGACAAATACCTAAATGGCAAGGAAATAAAAAATACAAAACAAATGGTTGAATTAATTGCCATCCAATACGCTTCTACCAACAACCAATTCAATCAAAAGAATTGGAATGCCTTGAGTTCATACGTTCATTCCAATCATTTACAACTACAATACTGGTTAAATTCAGAAACCGTTGAGCCACCATATTCGGATGAAGCAATCGCCGAGTTAATAAAAATAACAAGACTCTTTTCCAGTCTTGCGTTTCAGGCTATTCAAACCATATCGTCAGAACACAAACCTTAAGCCACTTCTTTTTTTAATCTTCGCTCACGCAAACTTATCAAATATTTATCCAAAACTTGAACTGATTCTTCTTCAAATTTTAAATACAATTTCGTTCTGCGCTTTAAAATATCTTGACTGGTTCTCGCCCACTCGTGCTCAACTAAATAATCCACTTCCTGTGCATACAAACCACATCCGAAGTGCTGACCTAACTCATCTACATTATGAATATTCTTTAAAAAATCCCATACCCTTGACCCATAAGCATGTGTCCATCGTTCCGCCGTATTATCATCCAAATTTTGAATCTGCTCTAAAATATTCAGCTTTAAAATATCCAAAGACACCAAATGCTCTGCGCCTGGTAATTTTGCAGCAGCCGTCCATGCCCCGCGCATATGCTCGAAGTATGGCTTTAATAAGGTCATCGCAGATTCAGCCAATTTACGATAAGTCGTTAACTTTCCACCAAATACCGAAAGCAAAAGTGCTGCACCGTCTACCTGCGTTAAAGACAATGTATAGTCTCGCGTCACGGCTGAAGGATTATCTGACTCATCATCACATAATGGGCGCACACCCGAATAGCCCGCAACAATATCGTCTTGTGTAAGCTGAACCTTAAAATGATCATTTGAAACATCGAGCAGATAATTAATTTCATGTTGAGTAATTTCGACATGATTCGGATCACCCTGAAATTCCTGATCTGTCGTACCGATTAAGGTGTAGTCCTGCAAATATGGAATAGCAAAAACAATACGCTGATCATCATTTTGCATAATGAAGGCTTTATCACCATCATACAGTTTAGGCACAATAATATGGCTGCCTTGTATTAAACGGACTCCATAAGGTGACTTTTGCTTTAAATTTTGCTGAAGAAATTCTGCGACCCACGGCCCTGCCGCATTCACCAATACTTTGGCTCGAACAACCGATTCACCATGCGAATTTTCAAGCTTAACCGTCCATACACCATTTTCTGTTTTTGCAGACAGACATTGTGTACGGGTTAAAACCTTAGCACCAAGTTCCTTCGCTTGCATCGCATTAAGGACCACCAATCTTGCATCATCTACTGCACAATCTGAATACTCAAAACCGCGTGTGATTTCTGCATGTAAAGGACTATTGATTGAGCTAAATTCAACTTGATTTGAACCTGCAAGTTGCTCACGCTTACCCAAATGATCATAGAAAAATAAGCCTGTGCGTATTAACCATGCAGGACGTAAATGTGGTTCATGCGGCATGATGAAACGCATTGGGCGAATAATGTGTGGTGCTTTACTTAGTAGTACTTCCCGTTCCGCCAATGCCTCTCGTACCAAACGGAATTCTTTATGCTCGAGGTAACGCAGACCACCGTGAATTAACTTACTACTGGCCGATGAGGTATGGCTCGCAAGGTCATCCTTCTCACACAACAGTACAGATAAGCCGCGTCCAGCTGCATCACAAGCAATTCCAACGCCATTAATACCACCACCGATGACGACCATGTCATAAATTGGGTGTTGTTCTTGCATAAACACCTCTCAGTTTTATTGACCAATAAAATGATCTAAATTGACCTTTTTCTGTTTAAAGCCTAATTTTGTTTTAATCATCATTTTTATATACCTATTTTCAAATGTAGGTTGATAAACCACACATCTCAATAGCACATTCAATCAAATTAAAAATCTTCGCTTTAAAAGCGCATAACCCATAGTTCAAGCAAAAACTATGACAGCACGATAAATTGTACACTTTACAAACAAAACCTCTTTTTTAGTTTACATTTCATACTTTTTTATGCGCTTAAGATAAACCCACACAATAAAAAAAATATGGATTTCAGAATGACGGATGAAACGGTAGTTCACTCAAATTTAGATACAAAAACACGGGTCAAATCCATTTTAGGCGGTTCAGCTGGTAACTTGGTTGAATGGTATGATTGGTATGTCTATGCCGCATTTACCCTGTATTTTGCGCATGCCTTTTTTCCCTGAAGGCAGCCAAACAGCTCAACTATTACAAGCTGCCGCAATCTTTGCCGTCGGCTTCCTCATGCGCCCAATTGGCGCTTGGATTATGGGGATTTACTCCGACAAAAAAGGCCGTAAATCAGGTTTAACGCTATCTGTAACCCTAATGTGTATTGGCTCATTAATGATAGCCGTTTCACCGACACATGATCAGGCCGGCATACTTGCCCCAATCATTTTGGTCGTTGCACGATTAATTCAGGGCTTAAGTGTTGGTGGTGAGTATGGTGCAAGTGCAACCTATTTAAGTGAAATGGCGGAAAAAAATCGTCGAGGTTTCTTTTCCAGTTTCCAATATGTCACGCTGATTGCCGGTCAATTAACCGCACTGTGTGTCTTACTCATTTTGCAATGGCTCCTCACCGAAGAACAATTACATGATTGGGGATGGCGTATTCCTTTCTTTATTGGTGCGTGTTTAGCGATTGTAGTGTTTTATATTCGACGTGGATTATTGGAAACTCAATCTTTTAAAAACGCCCAAACACAGAAAGACCAACCTGAATCTGGCTTATTTTCACTGTTTAAGCATTATCCTAAAGAAGCTTTCACGGTACTGTTTTTAACTGCTGGCGGTACATTAGCGTTTTATACGTATACGACCTATCTACAAAAATATCTGGTAAATACTTCAGGATTCACCAAACCTGAGGCCACCCAAATCACCTCACTGGCGCTGTTTATCTTTATGTGTTTACAACCACTTGCTGGTGGATTATCCGACAAGATAGGTCGAAAACCACTCATGATTGCCTTTGGTGTATTGGGTGTGCTGTTTACCTATATATTGTTTCAAACACTTGGAGCAACACAAGATTATTGGACTGCATTTTGGCTATGTTTGGCAGGTCTAGTCATTGTTACGGGTTACACCTCGATTAATGCTGTAGTAAAAGCCGAGATGTTCCCCGCTCACATACGTGCACTCGGTGTAGCCTTACCTTATGCTTTAGCAAATACTATTTTTGGTGGTACAGCGGAATTTTTTGCGCTGAGCTTTAAGGAAGCAGGACATGAGAGTTGGTTCTTTATTTATGTCACCATCATGATTTTCATTTCATTACTGGTATATATCTCCATGAAGGACACCAAACATCATTCGCAAATTAAGGAACACTAACCAACCTCAGCTTGACGATATATTAATCATAGCGATCAATTATTCACCTTCATACACAATTAAAGTCCCATCTATTGGGGCTTTAAGCTTTTCCAGTTAGTCGAAAAATCTTTATATGCATAATTATTTCGCTTTTTTTAGACTAAAGTCGCATGATTTTAGCTTTAGATCGGAGTATAAATTAAATAAATATCCTCCCATCTTCCATTTCGACAAAACATATTGATTTAAACTTTTTCTCTCAAGAGTTTAAATGGATATGTTTTGCATTCATTCCTCGGAGAATGATGTGTCAAACTCATCTGAACAAGTTGCTCCAGAGCAATTTGATAGAAAAACTCGTGTCAAATCTATCCTCGGTGGATCTGCCGGCAACCTCGTAGAATGGTACGACTGGTATGTTTATGCAGCGTTTACCCTCTATTTTGCGCCACAATTTTTCCCTGATGGCGACAGCACCGTTAAACTCTTACAAGCTGCGGCTGTATTTGCCTTAGGCTTTTTAATGCGTCCAATTGGCGCATGGGTGATGGGTATTTATGCTGACCGCAAAGGCCGTAAAGCGGGTTTAACAGTTTCTGTGTCTTTGATGTGTGTCGGCTCATTAATGATTGCCTGCGCTCCAACCTATGATTCAGTTGGTATGCTTGCCCCAGCAATTCTATTACTTGCACGTCTACTACAAGGCTTGAGTGTTGGTGGTGAATATGGTTCAAGTGCAACTTACTTGACCGAAATGGCAGGTAAAAATCACCGTGGCTTCTTCTCAAGTTTCCAATATGTCACTCTCATTTCAGGTCAGTTACTTGCACTGTGTGTGTTGATTATTTTGCAACGCAACCTATCAGAACAAGCTTTGACTGAATGGGGCTGGCGCGTACCGTTCTTTATCGGGGCATTACTCGCGATTGTCGTGTTCTGGATTCGTCGTGGCTTAGTAGAAACACAGTCATCTAAAGAAGCACAAGAACAAGCCAAAAATGGTGGTCCAAAATCTGGTGCCTTGGCGTTATTTACCAAATACCCTAAACAAGCTTTCACTGTGATTATGTTGACTGCTGGTGGTACATTGGCCTTCAACACTTTTACGACTTACTTACAGAAATATCTTGTAAATACATCAGGTTTTGAAAAAACCACAGCAACTGAAATTACCACTGCTGCGATTTTCATCTTCATGTTGTTACAACCTGCTGTTGGTGCGCTTTCTGACAAAATAGGTCGTAAGCCAATTATGATTGCCTTTGGTGTTCTGGGTGTATTGTTCACGATTCCAATTTTCAACGGTATTGGTTCAACAACCAGCCCAACAACTGCATTTATGCTTTGTATGAGTGGTATGGTGATTGTGACTGGTTATACTGCCATTAACGCTGTAGTTAAAGCTGAATTGTTCCCCGCACATATCCGTGCACTCGGGGTTGCTTTGCCGTATGCTATTGCTAACACTTTATTTGGTGGTACAGCAGAACTTGTCGCTTTGAGCTTCAAAAATGCAGGCCATGAAAATTATTTCTTCTACTACATTACCTTCATGATCGGTCTGTCACTACTGACTTACATTTTCATGAAAGACACTAAAAAACACAGCATGATTACAGATAATTAATTCGATTTATTGTGATTTAAGCCTAGCCCATCAATACACATTGATGGGCTTTTTATGTCATATCGAAATGATCTATTTCAACAATAATTACTTTAGCCATCGAGTCCCTGTCCAAGCTATGGCATACTGAAGTTATAAATACACACGGCGAATGAAATATGAAAAATATTTATAAAGTTTTGAGTTTGGGTATTGTTGCAATGTCGATGGCTGCATGCCAAAGCACACCACGTGCTTATAATGGACAAACAGGTTTTCAAATTGAATCACAGTCGGCGGATTCGGCAACTTTGGCTTATACATTAGCTGGTCGCCAAAACCAACAACTCGATGCCAACAAACTTCAACGTGCCTGCCAAAAAGTATTAAGCCCACAAAAAACTTATAAATTACAAATTCTTAGCGTCAATGAAATTGCCAATCCAGCTTTAGAAAACACCCAATACGGTCGCCAAATTGGCAATACCCGTGCGAATTTTGGTTTATCGAATACCCCAGATCTACGTAACTCAGACAATCTAGGCGCACGTGATGCTTTAGATGCACGTCCAGCAACTTTACGCGTCGTTCGCTATACATGTTCTTAATAAAAAATGACCTGTCCTAGGACAAAAAATAAGACGCTGCATGCGTCTTATTTTTTTACTTTGAATTTCTAAATTTGCAATTACAGTGTTTTATAAAAACTCACATTACGAAACTCTGGCGATTCATCTAAATCTGGCCATGTCGTTGCACTTCGCTCATCAAGTTTTTCATATTTTGGATGACTGAAATTTTTCACTCGACTATCCGCCACCCATACTTCAGGCGCAAACTTAAGAAATTCGTCTAGAAAGAAGCGATTACATTGATCATATAAAACATCCGCTGCTAGCAAAATATCCACCTGCTCGGCTTTATATAGATCATCCAAATATTCTAATTCAACATCATTCAGCTCAGCATTCGCACGGCAAGCATCTAAACTGACTTGGTCGATATCACAGCAAATTACACGCTTGGCCCCTGCCATTTTTGCAGCAATCGCTACCACGCCTGAGCCTGCACCAAAATCTAATACCACTTTGTCTTTGACATGATGCGGTTGTGCCAACAACCACTGCGCCATCGCCAAACCAGATGCCCAGCAAAATATCCAATACGGCGTGTCGTTCCAAATCCTTCGAATGACTTCGTCATCCATTTTATCCGTTGGAAATACGGGTGGAATTAGCCACAGAGAAATTGGCGTTTCAGGTAACTGTTGTGCATGTAATTCACAATTTGGAATCACATCATGCAAGGCTTGAATTAGGTGGTCTGGGGCTTTAGTAAATTGAAAAGTACAGCTCATATTAAGCCTTGGAGATGATTTTATTTGAATTTATAAACGTATTAGATACGCGACATCGTCATCTGCTGCTGTGCGAGACAGGCCTCAATCGAATGAACACTGTTTCTGCGACACCATTAATCAAAAGACTGATTATGTCGAGTTCAGCAGATGACAAATGGTTTTGGTTACTTTTGCCGAAAAAAAAGTAACATACGGGCTTCTTACATTTATAAGTCATAACGGTAAGACTCCGTTGTGACTTTAAGATCTTTTAATTAAAAGATTAACCCAACGCTTTTTCAGCAGCTTCAACAGTTTGACGAATCAAAGTTGTAATGGTCATTGGGCCTACACCACCTGGAACAGGAGTATAAGCAGAAGCAACTTCTTCAATCCCCACCAATTGGATATCACCTACACCGCCGCCATCACGTGGATGGAAGCCAGCATCAACCACTACAGCACCCGGTTTGATCCAATCTTTTTGAATCAATTCAGCTTTACCAACCGCACCTACAATAATGTCAGCTTGTTTAACAAAGTCAGCCAAGTTTTGAGTACGTGAGTGGCAAGTAGTCACTGTCGCATTTGCTTCAAGTAACATTGCAGACATTGGTTTACCCAAAATTGCTGAACGACCCACAACTACCGCGTGTTTACCTGCGATTTCAATGTTGTTTTCTTTCAAAATGGTCATGATGCCTGCTGGTGTTGCAGAACCATACGCAGCTTCACCCATCGCCATACGACCGAAGCCTAAGCAAGTAACACCATCAACGTCTTTTTCAAGTGAGATTGCATCGAAGCAAGCACGTTCGTCAATTTGAGCAGGTACTGGGTGTTGTAACAAAATACCGTGAACATCTGGGTTTGCATTTAATTTTTCAATTTCAGCAAGTAATTGTTCAGTTGTGGTTTCTTTAGGAAGCTCAACTTTTAATGAATCCATACCAACACGGCGGCAAGCATTCCCTTTCATACGTACATAAGTTGCAGATGCACCATCGTCACCTACCAAAATAGTCGCAAGAATTGGGGTACGACCAGTTTTCTCTTTTAGCGCTTCAACGCGAGTTAACAAGTCAGCTTCAATTTGCTTCGCCAATGCACGACCATCTAAAACTAATGCCACGGCACTTCTCCAAGTGATGATATGAATCAATTTTGCACATAATACATGATTATTTTAAATTTTTTACCTTGTATGCTGCTTTTATGCTCATACAGATGAATCTGCTATTGTTTTTTTTTCAGAGCTTGCTAATATACGCATCAACAAGACATGGCGGGGTGGCAGAGTGGTCATGCAGCGGACTGCAACTCCGTGTACGCCGGTTCGATTCCGACCTCCGCCTCCAATCTTGTTAAGCCCGAGTGGTGAAATCGGTAGACACAGGGGATTTAAAATCCCCCGCCCACAAAGCGTGCCAGTTCGAGTCTGGCCTCGGGCACCATTCTTCTACTACTGAAGATGGTGTAAATAAAGAACCCAGCGATAAGCTGGTTTTTTTATGCCTAAAATTTAACACACCAATAAAAAAAGAGGGACAACGCCCTCTCTTCTTACTTTAGTAACTGTATTTCTTAAATACTTTATTCTCAAAAATTTATATTTAAATTACTTCGACCACAATCTTACCCACATGATCACCTGTATCCATGGCTGCATGCGCGTCTTGGATTTGATCAAACTTAAATGTCTTGTAGATCATTGGCAGGCATTCACCTTTTGCCCATAAAGGCACAACATTTTCCTGAATACCCTTAGCAATTTCTGCTTTTTCTTCGGTATTACGTGCACGCATGGTTGAACCGGTAATGGTTAAGCGTTTCATCATGATTTGACCTAACTTCACCTCTTTGGCTTTTGCACCACCTAAGAATGCGATATAAACCAAACGACCATCACGACGTAATAGATTTAAGTTCTGTGCTAAATACGGTGCACCCACGATATCTAAAATCACATCGACGCCTTGCTCAGCGGTCGCCTCATTAATCACTTGCTCAAAGTCTTGAGTTTTATAGTTAATGGCATGAGTGATATTTGAAATAGCAGCGACTTTTTCATCTGAACCTACCGTCGCAAAGGTTTTCATACCTAAAGCATTACACAACATAATCGCTGTAGTACCAATACCGCTAGTACCGCCATGTATAAGTACCGTTTCACCTGCTTTGGCTTTACCCATTTGGAATACATTTGCCCAAACTGTAAAGAACGTTTCAGGAATGGCCGCTGCTTGAGTAAAGCTCACCCCTTCAGGAATACTCAAAGTTTGGCTTTCAGGTACAACACAATACTCAGCATAACCACCACCATTGGTTAGGCCACAGACTTTATCACCCACTTTAAATAAGGTGACATCAGCACCGACTGCAACCACCTCGCCTGCAACTTCTAAACCCGGTACAGGTGTTACACCTTTAGGCATTGGATATAAACCTTGACGCTGTAAGATGTCTGGACGGTTAATACCAAAGGCATGAACCTTTACCAGTACTTCATCAGATTTTGCAGTAGGTACAGCAACGCTTTCATAGGCCAATTTTTCTACGCCGCCCGGTTCGGTAATAATGACTTGTTGCATCAAAGCCTGTGACATTGTTCTTCCTTTTTCAATTATTGACTATTCATCTATCTCTGCACTATTTGAACATAGAAAGCATGCAGATTGAATAACAATGGACTTATGTATAATTGGCTGACTATTTAGCAAATTGATAATAGGCAGCACATGGTTCAGGTTGTTGAATATAACGAAGATAACTACAGCGATTATGAATGGTTTGACGGTTTTGCAGTAATTCGCTTTTATGCGGACTGGTGCGCACCGTGCGTGCAAAACTTTCCAATCTTTGAACAATGCGCTACGCAAATGTCAGCACAATTTCTAAACCTGAAATTTGGTAAGGTGAATGTTGATCAATCGCCCATTCTTACCCTGCGCTATAACGTCTATGGCTTGCCTTCCACTTTGATTTTCTATCAAGGGCAAGTGGTACAACGAATAGCAGGTGTAAAAACGAAATCTAACCTGCAAAGTATCATTTTAAAAACCATGCAGGAACATCAAGCCTAAAGCATTCGTATTTTATTCAGCTGCAGGTTTTTTAACTGTTTCTTGAACTGCTGGCGGCATCTGTACAAACTGCATCAGAAACTTACGTACCAACGGCAGCATAATTAATATTAGCGGAAACGCCACCACCCACGACATACCCCAAGCGCGTAGCCAAATACCAATAAAACCGTCGACCAGGCCTTTATTCATTAGCATATTAAAGCATGAGATTGAACCGCTCATAATGCCTGATAAAAATAACGGCATCAGCAATGCCAGATGTTTGGGATGAAATTTTGGGAGTTGATTCATCTGTAAATACCTATTGTTCGTCTTGGGCTGCGTTCTGGGCTTTTACGGTTTGTTTCAGTGTTTTCATAAATTGGCCAAAATGCGGCATGAAATCTTTAAATAAAGGATGGTCTTTGTTCTCTAGCAAGGTTTCACCAAACAGCTTCAGACCCACAGCAAAGGCTTTGGTCTTTTCATCATCAAAGAGCTGCGCTTTAGTCAAATGCTCTAACACCTTAAATATGTCATCATGGTTATAGGCATTAAATTGCAATGATTCTGCATAATTCGATGGATTACCTTGAGCGTCGGCAACGTGTTTTACCGTAATTTCATATTGATGCTGTTTCATTGTGTCACCTCCATACGGCTGATTTCGACGGCCGCCTGATCGATTTTTTCTGCAATCTCAAAAACCTGTTCAGGTGTTAGTTCACAATGCTGAATCTTGATGCGTAATGAGGCTTTAAGGTTTTCCATCGCACGTTTAATGTCGATATACACTTCGTTGTTATGGATTTGTTTACGGGTATCAAAACGGCAGAGGATTTTTTCAATGGTGCTCTGTTGTGCCGCTAAGTGTTGCGTACCTAGAGCCGTAATGCTGTACTGCTTGCGCTCGTCAGCATTAAGTTCAGCGTGAATATACTGTTGTTCTTCTAAGTAATTCAGCGTTGGGTAAATCGTACCCGTACTTGGGCTGTAACCGCCACCGACAACTGTGCCGACATCTTTAATAATGTCGTAGCTGAACTTGGGCGCTTGGGAGATGAGGTGCAGCACCAATATTTTCATGTGCCCTGCTTCAAATAGACGCTTACGTGTCTTGACCGGACTTTCAATATCGGCAATGAGGTCTGAATTTGGCATAGCAAAGATACACCTTAAGATTAATTAAGATATATCTTATCATTAATTTACTATTTGTCATGTTTTATTTAAAATATTAAAAAAGCCACTGTGAAGTGGCTTAATATAATTTTGTTTTAATTAACTTATCAGCTACAAACACTATCAACAAATGCTTGCCCCATAGTACCGGGTATTGCATCTTGCATTTCAACATATGAATAATTGCGTCCATAGTTAGCAATTACGTTTCCAGTCTTTTTATAACCAACAATAGATTTTAATCCCAAGGTATTATCAGAGCAATTTACCCACATCAATTGAAGTCTATAATCACCAACTGCCAATCCATCTTGAGAAATATCATTAATCACAGTACTTCTTATCCAAACCTTTTGATGACCTTTATAAGAATACTCTTTAACTTGACTAATCGAGGCTGGATTATATTCATAATAAAACTCTCTATCAGCATCAAAGCCAATATTTGCCCATTCAGTTTCCGCAAAGACCGATGTAGCCATTAAAGTTATTATAATCGCCAATAAATTTTTAGGCATACTCCCCCCCATCACTACTCATTCAAATATATTTTTTAATTACTTACGATGCTCTCGAACCATTTGGTCATTCACATCTTGAGGATAACAAAGTGGCGTATAACCACCCGCACGGTTGTAGGCACTTCGCTTACCACACCGACTACCATTTCTTGCAGTATTGTAAGGACAAGGGCAATTTCCCGGATAACTATCAATAGACTGCTGTATTATTTTCTGCTTAATTACCTCTGTACTTTGCCCATTTTGCTTAGCCTCTACTGTAAAAGACAAACATAACCCCATTAAAAATAAAAACTTTTTCATAAAAACCCCTCAATATAATCATTTTACAGAGAAAATATTTATGAGAACCATCACACACAATTTAAGTGTTTTATTTTTCAGCAATTAATCTATAGCAATAAAAAAACCGCCTTCCGGCGGGTCTTTTATTTGAAGTGGATTAATCGATTACAGACGAACCAACTCAACAATTTTCTCAGCAACTTCTTCAGCAGTATCGAATGCATAAGTCACATCAGTGCCTTCAGCAGCATCAGTAATCACAACTACACCAGTTTCACGAACAAGCGCAACTTGCTCAGCAGTTAAACCTGCTTTCGCAATCGCAACCACACCTTGCTGAATCAACAAGCTTTCAATTGCTTGTGCATTTTCCAGTGCTTGTGCAGACACCGTCACCGCAGCAGGTTTTTGACCTAAACGTGCAGCACGATCTTCCACTGTTACAGGGTTGCTATGCGCAGTCCATTCAACAGACTCTTCCACCATACCCGCACCAACAGTTACGTTGCTTAAACGGTCAATAAAGATGAATGAACCGGTGTAACGGCTGTCTTGGTAACGATCAAATACCACGGGCGCATCAAATTCAACAGTCACATTGGCAATCGCATTCAGCTCAAGGTTTTCGACTTGAACCTTCTCCAGTGTGTTAACGTTGGTACGGTAATGAATCGCGGTTACTTTGGCCGGAACGGTTTGCGTACCAATCTTAATGTTGTACAACTTGCCAATCACCAGCGGTTGATCCGCCATCCACACCACAGTCGCATTTACCGAACGTGAAATGCTAGGAACGGCTTGATCCGCACGAATCAGCATATTACCGCGCGAAATATCAATTTCATCATTTAAAGTAAGCGTTACAGCCTGACCTGCAACCGCGCGTTCCAAGTTGCCGTCAAAAGTAACAATCTCTTTTACTGTTGATGATTTACCTGATGGTAATGCGGTAATCGTATCACCAACTTTCACTTCACCTAGTGCGATCGTACCGCAGAAACCACGGAAGTCGAGGTTTGGACGGTTTACGTATTGAACAGGGAAACGGAATTCGTGTTTGCTAGTATCACGGGTAATTTCCACAGTTTCCAAAGTCGCCATCAAAGTTTGACCTTTGTACCATGGCGTATTTGGAGATGGATTTACCACGTTATCGCCATTCAACGCAGAAATTGGCGTGAAGATAATATTTGCAGGTTTACGATCGCCCAATTGGTTCACGAACTCGTTGTATTCCGCTTGAATTTCATTGAAACGCGTTTCAGAGAATTCAACCAAGTCCATTTTGTTGATTGCAACAACAATATTGCGAATTCCCAAAAGGCTAGCAATAAACGAGTGACGACGCGTTTGTGTTTGAACGCCATAACGCGCATCAATCAAGATAATCGCAAGATCTGCAGTCGACGCACCTGTCGCCATGTTACGCGTGTATTGTTCGTGTCCTGGGGTGTCAGCAATAATGAACTTACGTTTTTCTGTAGAGAAATAACGGTAAGCCACATCAATGGTAATACCCTGCTCACGTTCAGCTTGTAGACCATCTACAAGTAAAGCCAAGTCAGGTGCATCACCTGTAGTGCCGACTTTTTTCGAGTCACGCGTTACAGCTTGCAACTGGTCTTCATAAATCAATTTTGAATCGTAAAGTAAACGACCAATTAAAGTTGATTTACCATCATCGACGTTACCACAAGTCAAGAAACGCAATAAGTCTTTATTTTCGTGCTGTTTTAAATACGCCAAGATATCTTGGCTAATCAGTTCTGATTGATGAGACATTGCTCAAAGCTCCACAAATTCTTTTGAAATCGGTTTCTTTAATCCCCCTGTTTCCCCCTTTATAAAAGGGGGAATTTTCTCGTCTCTTTATTAAAGAGAGGTCGGGAGAGATTCTTAGAAGTAACCTTCCTGCTTTTTCTTTTCCATTGAACCCGCTTCATCATGGTCAATCATACGACCTTGACGCTCTGAGCTGGTTGCTAAAAGCATTTCTTGGATAATTTCCGGCAAAGTTGTTGCAGTTGATTCAACCGCACCCGTTAATGGGTAACAACCTAAAGTACGGAAACGTACCGATTTCATTTGAGGCACTTCACCTTCTTTCAGTGGCATACGCTCATCATCAACCATGATCAGTGTACCGCTACGTTCCACAACAGGACGTTCAGCAGCCAAGTATAAAGGCACCAAAGGAATGTTCTCTTGGTAGATATATTGCCAAATATCCAACTCAGTCCAGTTAGACAATGGGAATACACGAATACTTTCGCCTTTGTTCACTTTACCGTTGTAAAGGTTCCAAAGTTCTGGACGTTGGTTTTTAGGGTCCCAACGGTGTTTCGAATCACGGAATGAATATACGCGTTCTTTTGCACGTGACTTTTCTTCGTCACGACGTGCGCCACCAAAAGCAGCATCGAACTGGTATTTATCAAGCGCTTGTTTTAAGCCTTGAGTTTTCATGATGTCGGTATATTTCGAGCTACCATAATCGAATGGGTTTACGCCTGCGTCTTTCCCTTCTTTATTTTGATGCACGATTAAGTCAAAGCCATGCTCTTTCGCCATGTTGTCACGGAATTTGATCATGTCTTTAAACTTCCAGCCCGTGTCTACATGTAGTAGTGGGAATGGTAGTTTGGCAGGATAGAAAGCTTTGAGGGCTAAATGCAGCATGACAGCTGAATCTTTACCAATTGAATACAGCATGACTGGGTTTTCAAACTCAGCAGCAACTTCACGGATGATATGAATACTCTCAGCTTCAAGCTGTTTAAGATGAGTAAGTCTTTCCTCATTTAATGACATGGACAACACCAGCTTAGAATATGTGTACTTATTACACTTTTAAAGATATTTATGCATTATAGTGATTAAGCCTTCATAACGATTGCTTGTTTTGTGATATTGATATTCTTATTCGTCATATACAAAATGTCTGATAGCACTTATCAATTTTAATTAATTTAAGTCTTTAGCAACATAAAATGGGTGGCTTATTCTAATAAATTTTTCGCTATTGTAATTAATTTTTTAGCAATGAACTCATCGTTAAATCCTCTAATAAATCCATATAAAAAGTTATAAAAATCTCCTACAGTGAGCATGTCTCTCACAAATTCTGTCGATCATGCCATATAGTCATTACACACTTGAAACTTTAAAAGCACTGATTGAGAGAGCAAGTCTTGCAGGCTATCTCTATCAGCATTCCAATAACATTTTGGTTTTACAAGAAGCATTGAATGACGATGGAAGCCCGTTAAATAACTTTGTACAACACGAACTGTCAGCCGATCAAATTGGACTGCAATTTGGTCTACAACTTTTGGACAATAACCTCGAGTTTTTAATTGGGGTGACGCACAGTAATCAAGACCGTGGCTATGAAATTGGTGCAGGTAATCTAAAAGGTGATCAGCGTGCCTTTAACTTACTCTATGCTTTTTATAATTTTCCGAAAGCATTTCACTTAATTCACCTACCGCTTGCTGCAAACAGTACTCAAATGGAAGATGCGATTGAACAACAGTTGTTTCAGTTAGCAAGCATGGGCTTTTTAGATACAGCTGTAAAAACCAACCCAATGGGTGAACAAGTCAAATGGATGAAAACATTTATTGTTCAGGCGGCCCTGGATATGAAAGTGCGTATCCAGACCTCTTTGCTATAAGATCTAATTTTATACTGAAGCATAATTAGTTTAATTAAAGGTCAAAAATAGCTGCTGTATTTCATCGGAATTTAGCAGCCAGTATTTAAGTTACACTTTTTAACATTTAATACAAAGCATGCTAATTCAGCGTTTATATTGAGATCTGCTCTGCTTTTATTTATATCTAAAAAAAATTACACAACAGCAAGTTAAGTTTAAATATTTAGAGCAAAAACACCAAAACAAAGTCTTTGCTAAGTATCAACTTTACATTTAAATGTGAAATTTCGCTTAAATAAGCTGCCATTCATCACATAATTCTTAACAGTCTGTTAACTCGTCATGTAATTTGATTACACAATATAGACAGATAATGCTATTTTACATACAGGAAAAAACGATTCAGCCAGAATTACTTTTTTATTTTTTATAAGCATAAATATAGAGATAAATATAATGTGGGAACTGTTCACACATCCTTCCAATATCGTATTTAGCATCAGTCTTTGCCTGATGTTCCTCTTCGGCATTTTTGAAATTGTCTTAACGCTACTGGGTGGCGGCTCGCAAGGTTTTTTAGATCAATTCCTGCCTGAAGATGTTGGACACAACGCCGAACTTGGCGTTGATGCCGACCATAGTGTGTTTACCAAAGTTCTTGATTGGTTATATTTAGGTCGTGTTCCCCTATTTGTATGGCTGATTATTTTCTTATGTGCCTACAGTTTACTTGGCTTCACGATCCAAGCCTTGGTCAATCAGTTTACCAATATGATGTTCAGCGCTTGGCTCATTGCACCTGCTTGTGTATTCCTGTGCATGCCAATCGTGCGATATAGCACAATGCTACTTGCCCGCATTTTACCTCAAGATGAAACTACAGCTATTTATAGCGATGAATTGATAGGTCGTACAGCAACTATTATTTTAGGTAACGCACGCCAGAAATACCCAGCTCAAGCGCGTGTTCAAGATCAACACGGTTTGACCCATTATATTCTGGTCGAACCTGAATTAGATGAAGTTTTTAATCAAGGTCAGTCCGTCGTACTCACCCAAAAAACAGCTGTCGGCTTTCAAGCGACTAACCTTTAAAACAGTCTTCATTTGATTGACATTCAATGCTGTTTGAATGAATACATATTAAAAGACCCGATCAAATTGTTCATTTAGAAACTACAAAACGGGGCTGAAAATAACTTTTTTAAACCAAAATAATTAGCCTTGTACGCTAATTTGAACTACAACAACAGAGATAAGATCCATGTTAGACATTATTCCAAGCGGTATCCTTGTAACAGTCGGGATAATTTTTGCCGCGCTCATTTTTATTGGTTTTATTATTGCGCGACTTTATCGTCGCTCAAGTAAAGAGATTTCATTCGTCCGTACAGGTTTTGGTGGCGAAAAAGTCATTCTCGGTGGTGGTGCAATTGTATTGCCTGTACTTCATGAAATCATTCCAGTAAATATGAATACACTTCGTCTTGAAGTGCGCCGTGCTGATGACCAAGCCTTGATTACCCGTGACCGTATGCGTGTGGATGTCATGGCTGAATTCTACGTACGTGTAAAACCAACTGCTGACTCAATCGCAACTGCTGCACAAACATTAGGTCAAAAAACCATGTCTCCAAATGAGTTGAAAAACTTAGTTGAAGGTAAATTCGTTGACTCATTACGTGCCGTTGCAGCTGAAATGGCGATGGAAGAACTACATGAAAAGCGTGTCGACTTCGTACAAAAAGTTCAGCAAGTGGTTTCTGAAGATTTACACAAAAACGGCTTGGAATTGGAAACTGTCTCTTTAACAGGTTTAGACCAAACTGGTTTTAAATACTTTAACCCACAAAACGCGTTCGATGCTGAAGGTTTAACCAAACTCACCGAAACCATTGAAGACCGTCGTCGTAAGCGTAATGCCATTGAGCAAGACGCAGACCTTGCAATTAAAACTAAAAACCTAGAAGCAGAACAAGCACGCTTACAAATCTTACGTGAAGAAGAATACGCGAAACTGCAACAAGAACGTGAAATTTCTGTACGCCGTGCAGAACAGCTTGCAGAAATTGCTTCTCAAGAAGCTGCGAAAAAACGTGAAGCTGAAGAAGCGCGTATTGCAGCAGAACGTGAAGTTGACTTAAAACGTATTACTGCAGCACGTGATGTTGAAAACCAGAATATTCAAAAATCACAGATTATTCAGCAAGCTCAAGTCGAACAAAAGAAAACCATTGAACTGGCTGAACAAGACCGTGCAATTGCGATTGCTGAAAAATCACGTGCTGAATCTGAAGCTAAAGCACATGCTGACCAAGCACGTGCTCAAGCGGTAAAAGCTGAAGAAGAAGTTATTACTGTTCGTCAGATTCAACAAGCTGAACGTCAAAAAGCAGTTGAGTTGGTATCGGCAAAAGAGAAAGCCGAAAAAGATGCAATTGCGATTACTGTAGCTGCTGAAGCAGGTAAACAAGCAGCAGCTGATGATGCAGAAGCGATTCGTATTGCAGCTGAAGCTGAAGCTGAAAAAGTCCGTCTTAAAGCAAAAGGTGAAGCAGACGCAAAAGTATTACTTGCTCAAGCAATGGAAAAACAATACCAAGTTGATGCTGAAGGTACACGTGCTGTGAATGAAGCAAATAACGTATTGTCTTCTGAGCAGGTTGAAATGCAAATTCGCCTAGCATTGTTAAAATACTTACCTGAAATCATTCGTGAAAGTGTTAAACCGATGGAAAATATTGATGACATCAAAATTTTACAGGTCAATGGTTTAGGCAATGTCGGTTCAGTAGCATCTGGGGTTGATGGTGCGGAATCTTCACAAGTTGCTTTGTCTGATCAAGTGGTAAATAGTGCGCTACGCTATCGTACTCAAGCACCACTAATTGATAGCTTGATGAATGAACTAGGGATTCAAGGCGGCGACATCAATGGTTTAACCCAAAGCTTAAAACCGCAAAGCAAAGCTCAATAGTAGTTAGACTTACAAGCAAAAAACGCGACGATCTGTCGCGTTTTTTATCATCTACTTTAATATTCAACTTTCAATAAAATACACATTTAAGCTGTTAAAGCGATAGAGCTAAGAATTCACTCAGCACAGCAAACCTATCATTTATTATAAAAATTTAAGTTAGTTTAGCTAGGTAATCGATTCGCCGACCATCAGAAAATTCAAAAGAAGTAATGTAAACATCCTAGACGCTACAATTGAGTGAAAATATTCTAAACAGTAATGGAAAAAACTTTTTTTCAAATAAGCCGAGTTAAGCCATTTAGTGCAAACGCACCCAAAAGAAACGAATCAATTGCCCACGATCATAAGGAAAATTTGAAAGGTACTCATATCCCACTTTATTTCTTTTGTTGACTTTAATTTCAATACCATACCCGAATGAAATACTGAGTACATCCAAGTCTGAACTGTGAAACTCCCCTGTCCCTAGTTTATGGCTCAAACCATCCGAGTTGTAGGCCGAGTAGTTAAATACACGAATATATTCATTCTCATAAAAATCGTTATTGATCAATGTATAATCGTTTTCCTCTTCATCATGTTGTGCGGCTAACTGCTGATAATAGTGGAAAATATCATCACTCAAAGACTCAGCCAAGTAGACGTCTTCATTTTCAGCATAAGTGCTATTCATCGCTAGCCCGAACAAGAATAAGCAACGACAAAACAATAAATGAATCGGCTTTAACATCTGTAATATTATGTCTTCAAAAGAATTATTTTAATTATGAATATAGCATAGTCTCCTATAGAAACAGTGAACACCAAATATTTATCAATTCTCAGATTGTTAAGTACATAGTAAATCTTGCTCTAATTTAACCATTTTGTCTTTTGTCCAATATGGATTTTTCAATGTGGCTAAATATAGTTTTCAGCTGAGATTAAACACTCTAATACCCATATTATTTTTATACAGAGAAATGTATTAGTGCAAACCAATATGCTCTCCACAAAAAAGCCGTATGTGCAATTAAGACATACGGCTTTTTCCTTTAAAATATAAAAGGCTTAAACTAAACCTTTATCCTTTAAAAGTTGGAACATCGTTGAACCGAGTTCTGCTGGGCTACGCGTGTACGCCATCCCCGCCTTTTCAAATGCTGCAAACTTTTCTTCCGCTGTCCCTTTACCACCAGAAATAATTGCTCCCGCATGCCCCATACGCTTGCCTTTCGGTGCTGTTACACCTGCAATATAACCCACCACAGGTTTGGTGACATGCGATTGAATATATTCAGCTGCTTCTTCTTCCGCAGTACCGCCAATTTCACCAATCATTATGATGGCTTCAGTTTGCGGATCTTCTTGGAAGAGTTTCAAACAATCAATTTGGTTCATACCTGGAATTGGGTCACCACCAATACCAATACACGTCGATTGACCTAATCCTAGTTTAGTCGTTTGCGCTACTGCTTCGTATGTCAATGTACCTGAACGCGAGATAATACCGATTTTACCTGGCTGATGAATATGACCTGGCATAATTCCTATCTTGCATTCACCTGGCGTAATGATCCCAGGACAATTTGGCCCAATTAAACGTGCATTATTACCATAGGTTTCTAAGTAACGTTTGGCCTTCAACATATCTAGTGTAGGTACACCTTCAGTAATCACTACAATCAGTTCAATACCAGAATCAATCGATTCAATGATTGAATCCAAAACAAATGGTGCTGGCACATAAATTGACGTTGCTGTCGCACCTGTTTCACGCACCGCTTCTTTCATGGTATTAAATACAGGTAGATCAAGGTGCGTTTGACCGCCTTTACCCGGTGTCACGCCACCAACAACTTTCGTACCATAGGCAATCGATTGCTCAGAGTGAAAAGTCCCATTTTTACCTGTGAAGCCTTGTACCAATACTTTTGTGTCTTTATTAACTAATACGCTCATGATTGATACTCCCTTAACCTTTCACTGCAGCAACAATTTTTTCCGCAGCGTCAGCAAGACCATTTGCAGAAATTAATTTCAAACCTGATTCATCAAGTAATTTCGCACCAAGTTCTGCATTGTTCCCTTCTAAGCGAACAACCACAGGTACAGTTACGTTTACTTCCTGAACCGCTGCAATAATTGCTTCAGCAATCATGTCGCAACGTACAATTCCACCAAAAATGTTAATTAATACACCTTGTACAGAACTGTCCGCTAAAATAATTTTAAATGCTTCAATAACACGTTCTTTGGTTGCGCCGCCCCCTACATCAAGGAAGTTTGCAGGTTGGCCACCATAGAGTTTGATAATATCCATGGTTGCCATTGCAAGACCAGCACCATTTACCATACAACCAATATTACCTTCTAGCGCAACATAGTTTAGATCAAACTCAGATGCTTTTAATTCACGCTCATTCTCTTGTGATTTATCACGTAGTGCTGCAACTTCTGGCAAGCGGTAAAGCGCGTTTGAATCAATACCTACTTTTGCATCAACACATAGAATGTCGCCATTTTCACGTACAGATAATGGGTTAATTTCAAACAATGCAAAATCATTTTCAATGAAAGCTTGATATGCCGCTGACATGATTTTAACGAATTGATTTACTTGACCATCTTTTAAGTTCAGTGCAAATGCTACTTCACGTGCTTGAAATGGCAATAATCCCACGAGTGGATCAACTTCAACTTTAATAATTTTTTCAGGGGTTTCTTCTGCGACTTTTTCAATTTCAACACCGCCCTCTGTCGATGCCATAAAAGTTACACGACGGCTTGAGCGATCAACCACAGCACCTAAATACAATTCACGTTCAACCGGATATACATCTTCAGATACTAAAATACTGTTTACAGGTTGACCATTTGCATCGGTTTGATAAGTGACTAAACGCGAACCAATTATTTGATTGGCATATTCTGCAGCTTCAGCAGCAGACTTCACTACTTTTACACCACCCGCTTTACCACGACCACCCGCATGTACTTGGGTTTTTAAAACTGCAAATTTACCACCGAGTTGTTCAAATGCAGCCACTGTCTCATCTGCATTTGTTGCAAGAATACCTTCTTGAACCGGCATACCATATTTTTTTAATAACGCTTTCGCTTGATATTCATGTAGATTCATTGAACAACCTTTTACTCTTTTTTCGCTTTGTTATGAACTATTAAAGCCCAGACATCCGTCAAAGCAGCTTTAACCTTTTTAAATCTTAAAATATTTCTTATCTTTATTTTTAGATGATTGTTCAAACAAAAACAACCACCTGAAACAAAAAAGAGCGGCCTTAGCCGCTCTTTTTACATCTTATTTACGTTTACGCTGAATCGCGTGAATCGCACGTCCATCTACTGCAAGCGCAGCTTCATGAACAACTTCCGAGAATGTCGGATGACCAAAAGTCATTAATTGAAGATCTTCAACAGAAGATACAAATTCAAGTGCGATCATACCTTGGTGAACGATGTCAGACGCTGCTGGTCCAATCACGTGCATACCAAGTAGACGATCTGTTTTCGCATCAGCAACAAACTTAACGAAACCAGCGCCTTCACCAGCAGCCAACGCACGACCATTTACAGCGAAACCGAATTGACCTGTTTTCACTTCATGACCTTTTTCAGCAGCTTGCTGTTCTGTTAAACCAACCCACGCCGCTTCTGGGTGTGTGTAGATAACAGAAATGATTGTGTCATAGTTCACTTGAGCTGCATGACCGTGGATACGTTCAACAGCCATTACGCCTTCTTCCATTGCTTTATGCGCAAGCATTGGACCACGTACTAAGTCACCAATTGCATATACGCCTTCAACAGAAGTTGCACACCAATCATTAACTTCAACCAAACCACGTTCAGTCAGTTTAATACCACAGTCATCAGCCAATAGGCCTTCAGCATAAGCGCGACGCCCCACACAAACGATTAATTTATCGAATGCTTGAGTTTTTTCTTCGCCACCTTGTGTGTATTTAACAGTAACTTCAGAACCGTTGATTTCTGTACCAGCAACTTTAGCACCAACACGGATATCAAGACCTTGTTTAGTTAACAGTTTTTGGTAGTCTTTTGCCAAAGCTTTATCAGCCATTGGTAAGAATGCATCCATTGCTTCAAATACAACAACTTCCGCACCAAGACGACGCCATACAGAACCAAGTTCTAGACCAATTACGCCTGCACCAATCACACCAAGACGTTTAGGCACTTCTTGGAATTCAAGAGCGCCAGTTGAATCAACAATGATGTCTTGATCTACAGGAGCTACAGGGATATTTACAGGTACAGAACCAGTCGCAAGAATCACGTATTTAGGTTCTAAAATTTGAGTTTCGCCTTCGTGAGATACGAACTCAACTTTTTTACCAGCAAGTAATTTACCAGTACCTTTTAACCATTCAATACCGTTACCTTTTAATAACTGGTCAATACCGCCAGTTAATTGGTCAACGATTTTGTCTTTACGTGCAAGTAATTTTGCAAGGTCAAACTTCACTTCACCAGTTGTAATGCCGTGGTCATCTAAGTGATGAACTGTATCTTCGTAACGGTGAGATGAATCAAGTAATGCTTTAGATGGGATACAACCCACGTTTAAGCAAGTACCACCTAAAGATGGTTTACCTTTATGAATACGTTTTTCAATACAAGCTACTTTAAAGCCTAATTGAGCAGCGCGGATAGCAGCTTCATAACCACCAGGACCGCCACCAATAACAACTAAATCAAATTGAGACATGTGTATCTCCAAAAATGGGCTTAGAGGATCACTCTAAGCCCATTGCATTATTCTGAAGTATTAAAGATCAAGGATTAGCTTAGCTGGTTCTTCTAACAATTCTTTGATTGTTACAAGGAAACCTACAGCTTCTTTACCATCGATTAGACGGTGGTCATAAGAAAGCGCTAAGTACATCATTGGAAGAATTTCTACTTGACCATTTACTGCCATAGGACGCTCTTGGATTTTGTGCATGCCCAAGATTGCAGTTTGTGGTGTGTTCAAAATTGGCGTAGAAAGTAATGAACCGAAAGTACCACCATTAGTAATAGTGAATGTACCGCCAGTCATATCTTCGATACCTAATTTACCGTCACGTGCTTTACCAGCATATGCACGGATACCGTTTTCAACTTCAGCATAGTTCATGCGGTCAGTATCACGAAGTACCGGAACCACTAGACCACGATCAGAAGAAACAGCTACGCCGATGTCATAGAAACCGTGGTAAACGATATCGTTACCATCAATTGAAGCGTTTACAGCTGGGTAGCGTTTAAGTGCTTCAGTTGCAGCTTTAACGAAGAATGACATGAAGCCAAGACGAGCACCATGGCGTTTTTCAAACGCATCTTTGTATTGTGCACGCATTT
The DNA here is from genome assembly GCF_013420285.1 of Acinetobacter sp. YH01019. Lineage (NCBI taxonomy): Bacteria > Pseudomonadati > Pseudomonadota > Gammaproteobacteria > Moraxellales > Moraxellaceae > Acinetobacter > Acinetobacter sp. YH01019. Next base: position 21,783 of record NZ_VOYM01000017.1, on the reverse strand, counting down.
CCATGATTGGTTTCATGTTCACTTCGTTAAACGTAGTCAACATTGCAGTTTCTTGAGTTGCAGCAAGAAGACGTTCAGCAACACGTTTACGAAGACGAGTCATAGGAACACGTTTTTCGATACGTTCACCTACAGCAACGCTTAATGGCGCAGCAGCAGGAGCAGCTGGTTTCGCTTGATGAGCAGCAACATCTTCTTTAGTGATGCGACCACCGCGACCAGTACCTGCCACGTCAGCAGCAGCAATACCAGACTCAGTTAATGCTTTACGAACAGCAGGAGCTTGATCAGCAACTGGTTGTGCACGCTCAACAACAGGAGCAGCACCCGCTTGAGTTTGCGCAGCTGCTTGTTCAACTTGAGCTTCAGATTGAACTGCTTGAGTTTGCGCAGCACCAGATGCAGCAGCACCTTCTTCAAAAGTTGCAATAACTTCAGCAGAAAGAACTGTATCACCTTCGTTTTTAACGATTTCTGTAATTGTACCGTCAGCAGGAGCTACAACTTCCAAAACAACTTTGTCAGTTTCAATATCACAGATAACTTCGTCACGTGATACTGCTTCACCCGGTTGTTTGTGCCAAGTTGCAACTGTACCGTCAGCAACTGACTCTGGGAATACCGGTGCTTTAATTTCGGTTGCCATTTTTAAGAATCTCCTGTTATTCAGCTACGATAGCTAAAGCATCATTTACGAGCTGAGCTTGTTGTTTTGCATGCAAATATGGTGAACCACAAGCCGGTGCAGCAGAAGCTTCACGACCTGCATAACTAATACGAACTTGTTTGCCCGCTTTCATCACGTCGTCATATAGACGCGGAGCGATGAATAACCATGCACCTTGGTTCTTCGGTTCTTCTTGCGCCCACACCAATTCAGTTACGTTTGGATATTGAGCTAGAACTTCAGCAAGACGTGCTTCTGGGTACGGATACAATTGTTCAATACGAACGATTGCAGTGTTGTTCAATTCTTTTTCACGACGTTTTTCAAGTAAGTCGTAGTAAACCTTACCACCACAAAGTACTAGACGTGTTACGTCAGACTTGTTGATGTTGTCGATTTCATCGATCACAGTTTGGAATGTACCATTTGCAAGTTCTTCTAATGTAGACGTTGCAAGTTTGTGACGAAGAAGCGACTTAGGTGAAGTCACGATCATTGGCTTACGAATCGGACGAAGTGCTTGACGACGCATCGCATGGTAAATCTGCGCTGGTGTAGTCGGTGTGATCACTTGCATGTTTTCTTCAGCACATAACTGTAAGAAACGCTCTAAACGAGCTGATGAATGCTCAGGACCTTGACCTTCAAAACCGTGTGGAAGAAGCATAGTTAAACCACATACGCGTTCCCATTTGGTTTCACCAGAAGCGATGAATTGGTCAATTACAACTTGCGCACAGTTCGCGAAGTCACCGAATTGCGCTTCCCAAATCACAAGGCTCTTAGGAAGAGTCGTTGCATAACCATATTCGAATGCCAATACAGCCATTTCTGACAATAATGAGTCATAAATTGCAGTACGTGGTTGATTTTCTTTCAAGTTACATAATGGAATGTAAGTTGAACCATCTACTTGGTTATGTAGTTTTGCATGACGGTGTGAGAATGTACCACGGCCAACATCTTCACCTGTTAAACGAACAAGGAAACCTTCGTCTAAGATAGATGCATAAGCTAAAGTTTCTGCAGCACCCCAGTTCAATGGCATTTCACCAGTCTGCATTTTCAGACGGTCATCAATCACTTTCGCAACCTGACGTTGCATTACGAAGCCTTCTGGAAGCTCGCGCATTTTGGCACCAAGCTCTTTCAGACGTTCGATTGGGAAAGTAGTATCCCATTTATCTGTATATTCGTGGCCTAGGTAAGGTTTCCAATCCACAAACATTTTAGTATTTGGCTCTAAAACAAGTGCATTCGCTACGTGTTTACCTGCTTCAAGGTCTGAACGATATTGTTCAACCATTGCGTCAGCAGCTGCACGATCTAATACACCCTCTTGAACCAATTGATCTGCATAAAGCGTACGAGTTGTCGCTTTTTTGTTGATCACTTGATACATCATTGGCTGAGTTGCAGCAGGTTCATCCGCTTCGTTATGACCACGACGACGGTAGCAGAACATGTCAATAACGACGTCTTTACGGAAGGTATGACGGAAGTCATGTGCCAATTGAGAAACAAACAATACAGATTCAGGATCATCACCGTTCACATGGAAAATCGGCGCTTGGATCATTTTCGCGATGTCAGTACAGTATTCTGTAGAACGAGCATCACGTGGATCTGAAGTTGTGAAACCAACTTGGTTGTTTACAACGATATGAACTGTACCACCCACGGTGTAACCACGCGTTTGTGACATCTGGAAGGTTTCTTGGTTTACACCTTGACCAGCAAATGCAGCATCACCATGAACAATGATTGGCAATACGTCATCACCACCAATGTCTTTACGACGTACTTGGCGCGCACGTACAGACCCTTCAACTACAGGTCCAACGATTTCTAAGTGAGATGGGTTAAACGCTAATGCTAAGTGAACTTCGCCACCTGGAGTCATTACGTTTGAAGAGAAACCTTGGTGGTATTTAACGTCACCAGAACCTTTCTTATGAAGTGCTTTACCTTCAAATTCACCAAAAAGGTCTGCTGGGTTTTTACCCATGATGTTGACAAGAAGGTTTAAACGGCCACGGTGAGGCATACCGATAACCACTTCTTTACAACCAACTGAACCTGCACGTTGAATAAGTTCATTCACCATAGGAATGAATGATTCACCACCTTCAACACCGAAACGTTTTGCACCAACGAATTTATTACCAAGGTATTTTTCAAGACCTTCAGCAGCAGTCAAACGCTCTAATACATGTTTCTTTTGTTCAGCAGAGAAACCGAATTGACCACGTGCGCCTTCAAGGCGTTGTTGAATCCAACGTTTTTCTTTGGTATCAACAATGTGCATGTATTCAACACCAATAGAAGCTGTATAAGTTGCTTCCATTGCCTGAACCATTTCACCTAGAGTTGCTTCAGACTTACCAATTGCTAGATTACCAGTATTAAATACTGTATCTAGATCAGACTGAGTCAAACCATGTGCAGCAAGATCAAGATCTGGCACGATTTCACGTTTTGCAAGACCAAGTGGATCTAATTTAGCGTTTTGGTGACCACGGTTACGATAAGCAGCGATTAACTGTAAAACACCGATTTGACGGCGCTCGTGTTCAGAACTTACTGCGCTTTGAACGACAGGTTGAACACGGCTTGAATTACGGCCTAATAATAGGAATTGCTCGCGTACATTGCTGTGTGGTTGATCACCTTTCGGGAATTTATCGAAGTATGCACGCCAGTCAGCTTCTACTGAATCTGGAGCCGTTAAATACTGCTCATAAAGTTCTTCAATATACGCTGCACTGTCAGCGCTAAGTTCAGTGTCAAGACGCAGTGCGTCAGCAACTTCTTGCATTTGTGGACCCATTTCCTATTGCAAAACATTTCAGGATGCTTTTTAAGCGAACCCATGATTAATAATGTCAAATTGGTAACATGACATTAATCCCCATCAGGCTGAAGCCATGAGGCGTTATCACAACATCAGGAATACCTGATGTGATTAATGAACAATAACGCCCTCAGCGGCATCATTACTCATTGAGAAATACCCGACATTAATCGGGCAATTTTTTGCAAATCGTCTTGGAAAAATCAAATATTGACCATTTGGCTTTTCTAAACCGACTTAAGCACATTTATATACTGTCTGAAGCACTAAATTTGTTGAAAAAATGTACCTATATCAAGCCTATTTTTTACATACACTGATGCTATAAATGCTAACACGTTCGGGCATTTTCAATTGATTTTTTTGACACATACCATTCATAAATTAGCTAAATACAGAGTATGTATTTTCATCTATGATATGGTGCTACATATAAAAATATCTTTCAATTGAGACCAAAGTCTACGTCAGATTTACCCCATCATATCCACATAAAACAAAAGAGAGCTGACATTACTATCCTCTCCCTTTTAATTACGTTACATAATAACATTTTCTTAATCATTTGACAGGTTTGCTTGTCCGTTTCATCAATAAATAACCACATACTTATCGTTTTATACTTTAAAAATATCTTTCCCCATAAAATCATACGCTTAATAAAACATCACCTTTTACAATTTTTTCCTCTCGTGACGATCACTATTTACTATGACAAAAAAAAGCGCACCCAAGGTGCGCTCTTTTTTTCTGCTAACTCTATTAGCCTAAATCTAAAAGCATATTACGGATGTGACCGATTGCTTTAGTTGGGTTAAGACCCTTAGGACATACAGACACACAGTTCATAATACCTTTACAACGGAACAACGAGAATGGGTCGTCAAGACGAGCCAAACGCTCTTGAGTTGCTGTATCACGAGAGTCGATGATAAAACGGTATGCATTCAACAATGCTGAAGGACCCAAGAATTTATCAGGGTTCCACCAGAATGATGGGCATGAAGTTGAACAACATGCACAAAGAATACATTCATACAAACCATCTAAATGTTCACGGTCTTCTGGAGACTGTAAACGCTCTTTCGCTGGTGCAGGTTGATTATTGATTAGGAATGGGTGAATTTTGTCATACTGATCGTAGAACTGGTTCATATCCACAACTAAGTCTTTAACCACTGGCAAACCAGGTAAAGGACGGATTGTAATTTCGTTTGGCAAATCGTTTAGGTTCCAAAGACACGCCAAACCATTTTTACCGTTGATGTTTACACCATCAGAACCACAGATACCTTCACGGCATGAACGACGGAACGTTAAAGATTCATCTTGTACTTTCAATGCTAGAAGTGCATCAAGCAACATACGGTGCTTGTCAGTCAACTCCAATTTGAAAGTTTGCATGTACGGTGCTGTATCCTTATCAGGATCGTAGCGGTAGATATTAAATGTACGAGTACCTCTACTCATCTTACTTCTCCTAATTAGAATGTACGTGGTTTAGGTGGAATCGCGTCAACCGATAATGGTTTGTAACGCACAGGCTTGTACTCAAGATGGTTATCAACAGAGAACCATAATGTGTGCTTCATCCACTCATCATCACGACGACCATAAGGGTAAGCTGGATGATCCGGAGATTCTTCGAAATCAACAACTGTATGCGCACCACGACACTCTTTACGAGCAGCCGCAGAGATTAATGTCGCTTTAGCAACTTCATACAAGTTTTCAACTTCAAGTGCTTCAATACGTGCAGTGTTGAATACTTTAGATTTGTCTTTCAAGTGAATATTGCGTACGCGCGGTTCAATTGCAAGAATCTGCTTCACACCTTCTTCAAGAAGTGCAGATGTACGGAATACACCAGCGTGATCTTGAACGATATCACGGATTGCATCAGCAACTTCTTGAGCATTCTCACCTGAAGTAGATTCATCAAGTTGTTTAATACGTTTAAACGTATTCTCAAGAACAGTTGTAGGAAGTGGCGCATATTCATCACCGTGATGCTTAGTCACGTAATCGATGATGTGTTCACCAGCTGCCTTACCAAATACAACCAAATCAAGAAGTGAGTTCGTACCAAGACGGTTCGCACCGTGTACAGATACACATGAACATTCACCAATTGCATAGAAACCTTTTACTGGCTTAGTGAAGTTACGTTCACCACCATTGTGTGAATACACATCAGTTTCTTTATTGTAATTCGCTACAAGTGCTTCAGTTTCACGGCTTTCTGGAAGAACCACTTGACCATGAATGTTTGTAGGAATACCACCCATTTGATAATGAATAGTAGGTACTACAGGAATCGGCTCTTTCGTGATGTCAACGTTCGCGAACTTACGACCAATCTCAAATACAGATGGTAGACGTTTCATGATCGTATCCGCACCCAAGTGCGTCATATCAAGCAAGATGTAATCTTTCTTAGGACCACAACCACGACCTTCTTTAATTTCTTGGTCCATAGAACGTGAAACGAAGTCACGAGGAGCCAAGTCTTTCAGTGTCGGAGCATAGCGTTCCATGAACGGCTCACCAGCATCGTTACGAAGGATTGCACCTTCACCACGACAACCTTCAGTCAACAATACACCAGCGCCCGCTACACCTGTAGGGTGGAACTGCCAGAATTCCATATCTTGTAATGGAATACCCGCACGAGCAGCCATACCAAGACCATCACCAGTATTGATATAAGCGTTTGTAGATGCGCGGTAAACACGACCAGCACCACCAGTAGCAAACAATGTTGCTTTACCTTGGAATACTGCAATGTTACCTGTTTCCTGGTCAATCGCTGTTACACCAAGCACATCACCTGCTTCGTTACGAATAAGATCAAGCGCGATCCATTCAACGAAGAATTGAGTGCCCATTTTCACGTTGCTTTGATAAAGCGTATGAAGAAGTGCGTGGCCTGTACGGTCAGCAGCAGCACAAGCACGTGGAACTGGTTTTTCACCATAGTTCGCAGCGTGACCACCGAATGGACGTTGGTAAATTGTGCCGTCAGCATTACGGTCGAATGGCATACCTAGGTGTTCAAGTTCATAAACAACTTGTGGCGCTTCGCGAGTCATGTACTCGATTGCGTCTTGGTCACCTAACCAGTCAGAACCTTTAACTGTATCGTAGAAGTGGTAGTGCCAGTTATCTTCTTGCATGTTACCAAGAGATGCACCAATACCACCCTGCGCTGCTACAGTGTGTGAACGCGTAGGGAATACTTTAGTTAGTACTGCTACTTTCAAACCAGCTTGAGCAAGTTGGTAAGAAGCACGCATACCTGAACCACCACCACCAACGATGACTGCATCGAAAGTTTGGTGCGGAATATTTGTGTAATCTTCTTTAGGGGTTATAGCGCCCATGATATCTTCCTATCAATTTGCCCAAAAAATCTGGATCGCCCAGATTGCGTATGCAAGTACAGCAATAATCACTGCTGAAGTAAGCACCAAACGCAAGCCGTTCGCCGAAGGACCCATTTGACGAGTAGTCACATAGTCTGTGAATACTTGCCACATACCGATCCAAGCATGCGCAACAAGAGATAAGACTGACAACAAAGATAAAATCTTCATTGGAGTTGTCATCATAAAGCCATACCATTGTTCGAAGCTAAATCCACTATTACAAAGGATCCAACCCAGTACAACAATAGTATAAACAGCCAATACAACAGCACTTACACGTTGGATAAACCAATCGCGAGAACCTGATCCTGTTAAACCTGTAGCACTTTTCATTAGAGAACAATCCATACAAACGCTGCAATAATACTAATTGCAGACAAGATCAATGAAATAGTAGCTGCGATACGACCACTTTGAAGTTCTTCGGCAATACCAAGATCTGCAAGTAGATGCTTAATACCACCAATGAGGTGATACAGTAAGCCGGCTACAAATACCCATACAACAAAACGCACAATGAAACCACTGAAGATTTCTTGAACTTGCGCAAAACCTTCAGGTGAAGAAAGTGATTTGTCTAGAATCCATAAAAGGACTGGTACAAGTAAAAATACGATAACACCAGATAGACGGTGTAATATTGATGCAATAGCCACAGGGGATTTTAAGTTTACTTCTAAAACTTGACCCATGGACAAATTGACAGGTCTGTTGCTTTTCACAGCGGGCATCCTGTAAGTAAAAACTCCATCCGGAGTTTGTTGGAATTAATTCGTAGGAAAGCTGGCATAGTCAGACGACACAATATAATAAACTCTGCAGCTGTCTGATCTTATAAACGACAGGGAATTATAAAACGTGAACTATTAAAATACAAACGATGACAATATATGATTTGAACAAAAAACCTTTAAATAAGAATCATTAACAATAACATTGGTGCCAACATAGAAGCTGTAGATCTAACAAATTTCCACTATGTCATTGGTTTTAAAAAGTTAAATAGATATTTTATTTTTCGTTTTTGTGTTTATAAGCAGAAAAATTTATTTAGACTAAAGATGAACAAATCTAAACCTTTATTTTCCTACTACATTTTAAAAGCATCTTCGCCATTCGCCAAGACTTAATCACTCAAATAAATGTTTGGTATTTATATTAATGATTAAATAGAAAGATCATTAAATGAAATAAGCACTTAGTCTGTGCATAAAATTCTACAAACCTCTAAAACCGATCATTTATCCATCATCAACTCGTATTTATAGCGTCAATTAGTACCTTTTTTAATCATTTTTCGCTATTTAATTAGCTATTTTTTAACCAAACGAACTTTTTTAAAAGGCTCAGTTAGTCGTTTTAATTATGAGTAAGAAAAGACCGATTTATTTTAAGGAATGCGTGTAAGTTACGAAAATTATAATAATTTAGCTAAATGTGACTCTTGATAAATCCAAAAGTGTCAGAGTTTTTAAGAATTAAAAATTGCTTACAATTAATCCAACAGGCTTTTTTTATTCTGCACCTCCCCTGCAATTTGACTTATTATACTGCGTCCGTGCTGTGATTTTACTCATTTTTTTAAATGTATAATTTCTGACCAAGCCTCTATTAAGGCGTCACTTTTATCCATAAGTATAATTGACAAAATTTCAGTACTCACTAATCTTATAGCAAATTTTTGATCCGTCTGATTCGAGCATTAAAAGATTAGCACTCAGAGTCAGATATACATTCACCAGGACAGGAGATCTATTGAATGTCTGAAGCAACTGGCAAAAAAGCCGTTTTACAGCTTGATGGCAAAGAAATTGACTTACCAATTTACAGTGGCACTCTGGGCCCAGATGTAATTGATGTTAAAGATGTATTGGCTGCAGGCCACTTTACTTTTGATCCTGGTTTCGTATCTACAGCGGCGTGTGAATCTAAAATTACATTCATCGATGGTGGTAAAGGCGTTCTTTTACACCGTGGCTACCCAATCGACCAGTTAGCGACTAAAGCAGACTACCTAGAAACTTGCTACCTTCTTCTAAATGGCGAGCTTCCAACTGCTGAACAGAAAGTTGAATTTGACGCTAAAGTTCGTAACCACACTATGGTTCACGACCAAGTTAGCCGCTTCTTCAATGGTTTCCGTCGTGACGCGCATCCTATGGCGATCATGTGTGGTGTTGTTGGTGCGCTTTCTGCGTTCTATCACAACAGCCTTGACATCGAAAACATCGACCATCGTGAAATCACTGCGATTCGTTTGATCGCTAAAGTACCTACACTGGCTGCTTGGACTTACAAATACACAGTTGGTCAACCATTCGTTTACCCACGTAACGATTTGACTTACGCAGAAAACTTCCTGTACATGATGTTTGCTACTCCTGCAGACCGTGACTACAAAGTTGACCCAATTCTTGCGAAAGCAATGGACCGTATTTTCACGCTTCATGCTGACCACGAACAAAACGCGTCTACTTCTACAGTACGTCTAGCTGGTTCTACTGGTGCTAACCCGTATGCATGTATCGCTGCTGGTATTGCGGCTCTATGGGGTCCTGCTCACGGTGGTGCAAACGAAGCTGTTCTTAAGATGCTTGATGAAATCGGCACTGTAGAAAACGTTGCTCCGTTCATGGAAAAAGTGAAAACTAAAGAAGTTAAACTTATGGGCTTCGGTCACCGAGTTTACAAAAACTTCGATCCACGTGCGAAAGTAATGAAAGAGACTTGCGACGAAGTGTTAACTGCACTTGGTATCAACGATCCACAATTAGCTTTAGCTATGGAACTTGAACGCATTGCGCTTTCTGATGAATACTTCATCAAACGTAACCTTTACCCTAACGTAGACTTCTACTCAGGTATCATTCTTAAAGCGATTGGTATCCCGACTGAAATGTTTACAGTAATCTTCGCTCTTGCACGTACAGTTGGTTGGATCAGCCACTGGTTAGAAATGCACAGCGCTGCATACAAAATCGGTCGTCCTCGTCAGCTTTACACTGGCGAAACTCAACGCGATATCCAAGGTCGTTAATTCGAAAGAATTATCCGATTTTGAAAAAACCACCCTTTCGGGTGGTTTTTTATTGCCATGAAACTCTATTGCCTCAAAACAAACACTCAATACCGATTAAATAAAACATTCATCATTTGATTTAATAATGAAGCACAAGTTATAAAGTATCGTCAATCACAACAAGTGCTGCTTATGTATACAGCTCCAAGCAATCATAAAAGTTGAGTCAGCCAAATATATTAAAAAAGACCCAATTTCTCTAAGAAATTAGGTCTCGTTCCATATAAATAAAAAATACTCAACGCCTGCTAATCTAAGCAACCGTATCATAATGACTCAAATCTGCATGTTTTAAACGCTGTTTCAACTGATTAAGCGACCATGGCCAAGCAGCAAAATTACGCCCATTGGCATCCAAATAGTAACTCTTACAACCACCTCGATTGAACACTGTCGTCTGCAAATGCGTTTGCACTTTGGCATTATGATAAGCTAGAACATTAGGCTTAATTTCAATACGCTGCTGCTTCATCCGTACCAAAGCATCAACGATATAACCAACTTGTGCTTCTGCAATTCCAATAAAGGAATCATAAACCAAAATATTTGGCCCAAGCACCAAGAAAGCATTTGGCACTTGCGCAATACTTGTGCCTAAAAAGGCCTCAGGCGAGCTATCTTTCCACAGTTCTGACAATAATTGACCTTGTGCATTCCGTACACGATTTCCAATCGGTGGATGCGACACCTCAAAGCCTGTACCCCAAATAATCACATCAACGTCGTGCCGCTCACCATTGGCTGCAATTACTGTATTTCCTTCTATTTCTACCAGGCCATGTGGCACAAGTTCAACATTTGCTTGTTGCAATGCAGGATAGTAATTATTAGCAAAGAGTAAGCGCTTACAGCCGATAGAAAAGTTTGGTGTAACTTTCTCACGCAATTCATCGTCCTGAATTTGGCTTTTCAGCAATTGCTTGCCTAAATAATTTACTGGTTCAAGCAAAGAAGGATTACGTAGGCCTAGGTTAATCCCATTTAGGATACCCGATACACTTTTACGCCATGTTTGCTGAATGGCAGGGAAACGTGTCAGCACACCTTTTGCACGATCATTCAGTGGGAAATCAGCCTTAGGTAATACCCATGGCGTAGTCCGTTGAAAAACGATTAACTCCTTGGCCAAAGGTTGTACTTGCGGCACAAATTGTATGGCTGATGCTCCAGTACCAATCACAGCTATACGCTTACCGGTTAAATCATAATCATGATTCCAACGCGCAGAATGGAACATTTCCCCTTTAAAGCTTTCAATACCTTTAATTTTAGGTATTTGTGGTTCAGTAATCGGCCCAGTGGAAAAGATCACTGTTCTTGCCGCATACTGACCTTTGCTCGTCTCCAATTGCCATTGCTTTAATTGCTCATTCCATTCCGCTGAAATTAGCTCACAGTTGAACTGAATGTTGCGATAAAGCGCATGCTGCTCTGCAACATCTTCCAAATAGGTCAGAATCTCAGGTTGCTTGGCAAATAAATGACTCCATTTATGACTCGGCGCAAATGAAAACGAATACAACGCTGAGGGCACATCACATCCACAGCCAGGATAGGTATTGTCGCGCCATGTTCCCCCCACGCGATTGGCTTTTTCCAAAACCACATAATCGGTATAACCTCGTTCATTCATTTGATGAGCGGCAGCTAAACCTGATATCCCAGCACCAATCACAATGGTATCGTAGATACGCACTTGATTTTCTAGACTTGATACTTCTAGGCTTGGTTCTGAGTCTGATCGGTCTTGTGCGGCTTTTTTAGCTTTGGCAGAAGACGATGCAGAACGACGTGCATTAGTATGCGTTGTAGGCTTTTTAGTTTGAGTTTTCTCTTGATCTAATGCTTTTACATCATCGTCATGTAATTGTGTCGGCATGTTCATGCTTTTGCTCCCGACTTTTTAATATAGTTGTTAAATATGGGATAACCCACCCCCAATAAACGGGTATAGGTTTGCGGGGATAAACGTTTTAACCACCAAAATAATTTGGCATCAGGTTGTGGAATGGTATACAACTTCCCTGCATCTAAATTATTCAAGGTCAAATTGACTACATCATGGCTAGTCGTAAATGTATGATTCATCAGCAATTGATCAGCCAGGCCTGAATATCGTTTAGGTAAGCGACCATTTTTCATGATATTGGTCGGCACCAATGTTGGGCACAGTACATTCACACGGATATTTGCCGATCACAGCTCTGCCGATAAAGTTTCAGACAATGCCAGCACACTCGACTTCGTCACGTTATATGCTGTCATTTCAGGTGCAGCAGTATATGCCGCAGCAGAAGCAACATTAATAATCGCACCACCCTGCTTATTTTGTTTTAACTTTGGTACGAAGTAGTGACAGCCATGTACGACACCCCAAAGATTGACATGCATACACCATTGCCAATCATCTAGGGTGAGTTCATCAAATTTACCACCAAGCCCGACGCCTGCATTGTTGATCACCAAGGTCACGTCGTGCCCCATCAACTGCTCTGCTTGCTCTGCCAGTGCTTGCACTTGTTCAGCCTTACCCACATCACACTGCACCGCATAAGCATTTGATGAGGTTGTAGACTGAATTTGATCAACTGTTTCTTGCGCTGCCTCTAAATGAATATCGGCACAGACCACTGTCCCGCCCCGACGTGCCAACTCCAAAGCAAAGCTTCGCCCAATACCACTACCTGCACCAGTGACCACTGCATAGGCATTTTCGCTTGGCTTGTTCTTTTTTCCAAATAGACCCATGGTTTTATCCTTTCTTATACTTTTAATGCAGGGGTAAATTCTTTAACAAAATATGGCGTCAACACCCCATCCACTGGATTTAATAGCCGTTTTTTGTAGTATTCAAGAAAGGCTGAAGTGTCATAATCATTTGGATGGAAACTTGGACGCAGATAATCAAATATGTGTTTGATGCTACTGCCATATACACCATCTTTAAGCCCAAAAATCAGTCCAACGCTACGTGGCAAATCTTTCCAATAATCCAAACTTATTAAGTTCGAAGGTTTGCGATAAAACGGTGCAAAGAATGAAGCAAATGAAATTAATAATAAGATAGTAATTAAAGCCGGAAAAAAACCAGCGACACGTAAAGCATAATTATTTGATAGTTTTTGGAAGACATCATAAGCAATATCTTTATGTTCAGATTCTTCTAGCATGTGCCACATCCAAATCGCACGCTGCTTTTCATCTTGTGAGCTAAAAAACACTTCTTCATGATTCATCATGTATTCAGCAAGGACTGCCGTAAAATGCTCAATTGCTGCCATTAAAGACAATTTCATCGGTTGGGGTAAACGCTCAAATCCATACTCAAATACGTAGTGTTCAAGTTTTCTAAAGATTGATACTGGCAAACCTTGTAACTTATATGCTTCATTTAATTCTTCATGCATACGTGAGTGAATGGCTTCCTGACCAATCAATGATGTTACACGTTGCTTAAGTATAGGATCATCAATGAAATCACGGTGGTAGCGCGCCGTATCAATCACTAAATCTTCACCGTGTGTTAAGAAAATAGACAAAGAGCCAAAATAGGCACTAGCCAATTCCGCATTCATATAAAATTTAGGGTCAATTTTATCCGCTTCAAAATCAAATTTCATATGGCGAATCGGAACAACAGCAGACTGCTTCGTCGCATCAAATACAGGCGATGAAAATACGCGAGCTAATGTTTTTTTAATCGGTTGAAAAGCGCTCATAGTTCGTCTCTCAATATGGGTGTTTTCCTGCACTGACATCATGTTGGTAACAGGTCAAAACACATGTATTGAGAACAAACTAAGGTAGAAAAAATGTGAACCCATTAGCAAAATCAACCTATCGATTTGCAAATTTGCTCAAAGATTTTCTTTGTCTGACAATCTTTAAAACTTCACTGCTAAAGGACTCAAAACCTTATCATTTAAGGTCAGCGTAATTTTAAGTTCTGAGTTTAAATTCAGTGCAGTTGCACTACTTCGCCACGATTTGATTGGTAGATCCATTGATGATCAAACAGGCTTTCATCCAAATGATCTAATCGAATATTGCCAATGGCCACTGCATAGAAACCATTGCCTTGCTCTTTATACTGACTAATTTCCTGCATTAACTCGTCTGTCAAATGTCCCATAATAAAATCGGAAATGACCACAACATCGGCATGAGCAAATTGTAGCTGTTTTAGCATTTCTACAGCATGACTCATTGCTGGCAAAATATCCGTCCCGCCATGAAACGACTGTGCCAAAAAATGAATAACATCATCGAGCCCACCGTCACGCTTTACGTTCAGCGCCGTAATATTGGTCGAAAAATTCACAATATACATTGCACGTTTTTCACGTAAGGCTTGCATACTCAAATATAAACAAATGGCTTTAGAGATCAGTTCAGGCTGCCCATTCATAGAACCACTGGTATCTAAACAAATCAGCATCGGACCTTTCTGCCCCATTCGTTGTCGCTTCTGATGCTGGTCTTCAATAACACGACCATGTTGCTGGCCTTGCATATTAAAGCTCATCAAATTGGCTTCTAGAAATTTTAAATCAAATAAAATCTGTAAATCTGGATCTGACAATAATGCTAGCTCACTTGGCAATGCCAGACTTAAGTCATGCGCCAATTTAATACCAGTGATTTCTTCTTGTGCCGATTGCTCTACATATTGCTCTGGCGTTGCACTGAGTGTTGCATTTAAGCGCTTACGAGGTTTGTGCGGCTGAGCACTACCAATTTGATGACATAAACGCTTTAACTCAGCATCTTGCTCTAAACAACTGGCCCACTGCTCAAAATGCTGCATGTCTTGTTCAGTCAGTTGCCCCTTAGAATAATCAATGAAAATTCCTGTCTCAAAACCCAAGCTATCTTGATATTTTGCCATTTTCGCCAAGGTCGCCAGAAAGTCTTTTATTTCTTCTAAAAAAGTATCTCGCTGCAAACTGAGTTGCTCAAACTCCCAATGTGCGACAGCTTCCATTAACTTACGTTGCCATTTCTGTTTTACCAAAGCAGCTTGCAAGGCAATGTTTTGTGGCGACAATAACTGAATATCATTTTGAACTTGCCAATATCCAGTTAACTCAAGTTGTCCCAAACTTTGATTAAAGTCGGCATATTCATCCATCAACTGCTTTAATTCAGCAACAGAGAACTCAGCCTTTAACCAATGTTCTAGCTGCTGTTGAGCATGTAAATAAGGATGTTGCTGATCTAAACTCGACTTTGCCTGAAAGGCCCATTCCTGAATTTTTTGATCGAGCTTTTTTGCCACTTTATGATCATCCAACCAATGTTTTAAGCTGGATTGTTTTAATTCATCATAAAGCTGCGAACTTAATTCATCGAGTGCCGATTGGGTTTGTTGTCGTGTCGGTTTTAATTGCGACATAACTGTTCCAGACGCTCACAATCCTGTAATTGAAGCTGATAACGCGCTTGTTGTTGCTCAATGGCTTGTTGTAATTTTTCAATATCATCTTTCACTACAAAAGCCGACTGGAACTGATCTTTTTGTACTTTATAGCGTTCAGCATGTGTATGGAATGCATGTAAAAATTTCGATTTTAGTGCCTGCACTTCCTGCAATAAAGTGTATTTATCCTGTGCTGACAATGTGCTTCGTGCAGCGCCCTTATGATATTTAATATACGGCGTGACGACCTCTTCTAAACCATAATAACCACCTTTTAATGTACATACTCGCACGCCATTAAAATTACACACAATACCTCGCACTTCTTCACCTGTTTCATCCAAGGCAAAAAAGTCCTTTTTGGTGTCCATTTTATCCAGCTCAAGGTAAAGTAATTTATCTTTATAATGGCGATCTAAATTGGTTACCGCACGCAAATAATCCTTGCCCTGAATGAGATATGACTCATACACATCATCGGTATAATAAAAATAATTTAAAACGCGCTGCTCAAGCTGATCTTTTTCAGATACTAATTTCTCATAGTCCAAGCCATCATTCAAAGCTTGTTCAGCCAGTATGTCATCTAACTGTGTGGCTATAAATTCAATATCTTCCGGTTGATTCCATAAACAATGCTTTAAGATCAATAGATCACTGACGATCACCTGCTGACGATCATTCAAAAAAGCACATGCTTTCACCAAATATGCCACACGCTGCCAACGACGATCTGAAACATAAATCACATGATCTTCAAAGTTATGCTTAAGTCGATGTTTGATTAAGTCAAAAATATGCAAAATCGGCGCAGGCAATTCAATGGCATAAATTTGCTCACGCCAATCGTCAAGCTCAGCTTTTTTAATTTTTAATGCTGCATCGACCTCTACAGTCACTTTAGATGGTTTCGCTTGCAATAAAGCATGAAAATTATTTGCTTCGGTAATCGGCGGTACTTCTAATCTCAGAATGAAACGGTCATATAATGCATCCAAACCCTGATTCTGTTCTGGAATTTCATTAGAGGCACTGATTAATACATTTAAAGGTACTTTTTGAATGATTTCACCATTTTTAAAACTGCGTTCATTCACCAAAGTTAATAATGTATTTAAAATCGCAGGACTAGCTTTCCAAATTTCATCGAGAAAAGCAAAATCAGCACGCGGCAAATAGTGTTCAGTTTTACGAATGTATTGATCTTCTTTTAAGGCTTTAATAGATACGGGTCCAAAAATTTCCTCAGGTGTGCTAAAACGATTCATCAAATATTCAAAATAGTCGTGCACTTCAAAGGCCGAAGCGATGCGTCTTGAAATCAAACTCTTTGCAGTACCTGGTAGACCATACAAAAAGGTATTCATTCCAGCAATACCAGCAAGCAAACTTAAAGCAATAATTTGCTCACGTTCATACATATTTTTACTAATTTCAGAAATTAAAGTATTGATCCGTGCTTGCATGCTGCTATCTATAAAACCGAAAACGAAATTGTAGCGCTGTATCAAGTAATATGCTGCATTTAGCTACATTTTCCTGTGCGATTTAGCATTATAAATACACATTTCAACGACATATTCAGGTTATAGTAGATTGTAAATAGGCTATTTTTTATCACTCCCCTTTATGCTAAATTACTTACCTCCACTCATTAAGCTATTAAAACTCGAAAGTTTTAAATGGCGAATGTTGACACAAGGTGAAATCACCATGTGCCGTGAAGTATTTGGGGATTTAATTGATTATCAGCAGGTCAAAATCATGAATCATCCATTTTTGCCTTGGCAAGCATCCAATGTGGTCATGGCACCGAGTGGCTATATCCATGCGCGAAATTTATTGTATAAAGATGATTATTCACAAGAACGTTTAGGCTATCGTGCTCTTTTTATCCACGAGATGGCCCACGTTTATCAACATCAAAAAAACATCAATGTTCTAGTTTTCGGGGCAATCTTACAGTTGGCTTATTTTTGTAGTTTCAAAAAATACAATCCATATCACTACCAGCTAAAACCTAACAAAGCCTATTTTGATTACAACATTGAGCAACAAGGCGATATCGCCCGCGACATCTACCTTAAGCGTATTGAAAACATTATTTTAATGAACGAATCAATACATTGATTTTTAGTTTAAATGCTGTAATGACTTAAGTAAAAACCGACACTTAAAGCAAATTCACAACTCACCATCAGCAGCTAAAAATTACGATTAAATATGCATAAAGCTTGGGGGGAAAATGAGTCCAAAGATAGCCATATTGAATAAAAAAGCCGCATCATGGTCACATTTATTATGAATATCTATGGTCAACCTTTTAAAAGCTATCAATAACCCTAGTATCTCGCTTAATTTCAGATAAAATAGGGCTAGCCTTTTTTGCCACGCAATAAATGCGGTTTGATTATCATACGATGATGGTATTTAGTTTTCGCCTTTCGGCAGTATTTTTCGTATCTAAATACACTCGCTGAATAATTACAATGATACAAATCAGTGTGTTAAGTGTATTCACCTATAGGAATAGGATTTAGTTGGAATGAATAGTTTTAAAATTGCACTTGCTCAGTTCTCTCCACATATTGGTAACCTAGAATCAAATGCAGCAAAAATGCTTCAACAAGCCAATGCTGCAAAAGAACAGAATGTAGATATTATTGTTTTTCCTGAGCTTTCTACAGTAGGTTATCCTTCTGAAGACTTATTGCTACGCCCAAGTTTAAATAAACGCACTCAACAAGCGTTCGAACAATTGGCGTCAATCCAAGATATCGTTTTAGTGTTTGGTTTTGTCAATCAAACTGAAGATGGTCAGCGTTATAACTCAGCAGCAGTCATGAAAAATGGTCAAGTGTTGGGTATTTATAACAAGCAAAACCTACCAAATTACAGCGTATTTGATGAAAAACGTTATTTCAACGAAGGCCATCAACATCTTGTATTTGAATATCTAGGTCATAAATTTGGTGTACTTATTTGTGAAGACGTTTGGGCTCTCCCAACCGTACAACAATTGGCACAACTCAATGTAGAAACAGCACTCGTACTCAATGCGTCTCCTTACGAAGTAGGTAAACCACAACATCGTATTGAAACCATGTCTGCATTAACCAAACAATTGAATATTAATTTGGTTTATTGCAACCAAGTTGGTGGTCAAGATGACCTTGTATTTGATGGTACAAGTTTTGTGATCAACAATGCAGGTGAAGTCGTTGTACAAGCACCAAGTTTTGTCGAAGACCTTTACTTTGTAGAATACGATGCCGATCAAAAAGCCTATAAGAAAGGCAATATTGTTCCCGTACTCGACACTATGGCTGAAATTTATCAAAGCCTTGTAATTGCAACGCGTGACTATGTTCAACGTTCTGGCTTCCCTGGTGTGATTCTTGGTTTATCTGGTGGTATTGACTCTGCATTAACACTAGCCATTGCTGCTGATGCGATTGGTGCAGATAAAGTTCAAGCTGTGATGATGCCATACACCTATACAGCTCAAATCAGTGTTGAAGATGCTGCTGAACAAGCGAAAAACATGGGCGTTACATTTGGTATTGCTGAGATCAATCCAATTGTGAACGGTTTCATGCAAACATTGTTCCCATTCTTTGGTGACTCACCTGCCGATGCTACAGAAGAAAATCTTCAAGCACGCTCACGTGGCACACTGTTAATGGCACTTTCAAACAAATTTGGTAACTTGGTTCTATCAACAGGTAACAAGTCTGAATTGTCTGTCGGTTACTGCACGCTTTATGGTGACATGGTCGGTGGTTATGCAGTTTTAAAAGATGTATACAAAACGATTGTGTTTGAACTTGCCAAATACCGTAATAGCATTTCTGAGACACCAGTCATTCCAGAACGTGTAATTACACGCCCACCTTCTGCTGAGCTTCGTCCAGATCAAAAAGACCAAGACTCACTTCCTGAATACGATGTATTGGATGCAATTTTGTATGCATACATTGAAGAAGATATGAGCCAAGATGACATTATTGCAAAAGGCTTTGATGCTGACGTCGTGAAAAAAGTCATTCGTTTAGTCGATTTAAATGAATACAAACGTCGCCAAGGTGCCATTGGTCCACGTATTAGCTCACGTGCCTTTAGCCGTGAACGCCGCTACCCAATCGTGAATGGTTGGAAACCTGGCATCTAATTTAAAGATGACTAAAAGCCCAGTTTCGACTGGGCTTTATTATATCTGTGAATTTTAAATACAATTTAAAGGATAAATTGCATTTCAATCTTGAACTTGAACTTGAAAATTTAAATATAAAATCTGTTTTGATCGTTTTTGCAAACTACATTATTAATAACGTTATACTGAATCTTGTTTTTACTTTCTTAAAGCACAAAAAAAGAGACCAAGCTGAGAGCTTGGTCTATAAAAATGGTGGCTATGACGAGACTTGAACTTGTGACCCCCGCATTATGAGTGCGGTGCTCTAACCAACTGAGCTACATAGCCTTAAACTGTGTTGGCATTATGTAGATTTCATGCAGCAGCGTCAAGCATAAATATGCGTATTTGTTCAGAGTTTAAACAAGCAGACTTCAACATGATATTATTTAATCAAATATGACAATTTTTATCGTATTTATCACATTTTATTGTTAGATATTAGGGTTTTACCCATTGAGCATAATATGAAAAAATCAATCTTAGTGTTGAGCTGTGTCATCAGTAGTCTGGTAGGCTGCCAATTGATCTCTCCTATATTTGTCGATTATAACGGTGTGCGCCGTGATGTAGCACAATGGATCAATGGACAGACTTTACTAAGCATGCAACAGAAGCGCAGCCTCGCTCAACTTAGCAAAGCGCAGCAACCAATTGTCCGTTTAAATCTAAATGATTCTATTGCTGTTCATAACATTGCGAAGAATAATCAAATTGCGCTCCACTGTGCACAAATACATCATGTCAGTGCAAACAAGATTAAAAAGCTACAAGAACAAATTTTTAACCCCGCTGACTTTGAAAAATTAAAGCAATTTGAACAGGTTGCACCAAAATTTAAACTCGATGCCCAATCTATTCAATGTGAATAATATTCTTTAAATGCTTATAAATTCATGCAACTTGGAGTTCTCATTCGGTTAAATATTTTTACAACTTCAAAGCGTTTTGCCATTGCATAATTTGGCTAAGCTAAGCCCATGCTTTATATCGTTTATTTTTATGTTTAGTTATTTATCCCTATGTATTTACTAGGTTTTATTCAGTTTCAAAACAGCGTATGATTAAACTATAACCAATATTTTAATGTTAATAATGTTGTTTTGATTGATGAGCGTAGTTCATCTTAGAAGGAGAAATAAAATGGCTTTAAATAATATTTTAGTTCCAGTTGACGGTTCAGAAACTTCTTATGCAGCGGTTGCTAAAGCTGTTGAATTTGCCAAAGCATTTGGCAGTAAAATTACTGTGGTGCAAGTACTCACACTTGACCCTTATATTGCCGCTGAATATATTTCTGCATCTCAAACCAATGACTTAATTGAACGCGCACGTGCTTCAATTCTAAATACACTTGAAGAAGCGAAAGAAAAATTTTCGGCTGAAGGTGTAATAGTAGAAACTCGCTTACTTGAAGGACAAGTTGTACATGCTGAGCTTGTAAAAGCTGCTGAAGAAAGCCATGCAGACTTAATTATTATTGGTTCGCACGGCCGTACAGGTATCAAAAAATTCTTCTTAGGCAGCGTAGCTCAAAGTGTATTGGGTGCATCTGACGTGCCAGTACTTGTAGTACGCAAATAAGCTAACTTAAAGTCTAAGTACAAAAAGCCTTCTCATTGTAGATGGCTTTTTTAATGTCCCAATTCACTGAGCTATGGTTGCCACTGATAATGCTTTAAATTTACTTTGCCATTCAGCATGTATACACCTTCATCTTGTAACTTCAATTGCTGAATGTTTTGCCCATACTCATCTAATTTAGCCAGGCTCAATTTACCTTGTGAATTAATCACGCGATACCATGGGATATTCGATGCAGGATCAAGATGTTTGAGGACATAGCCAACTAAACGAGCATGTTTAGGTAAACCTGCTAATTTTGCAATTTGTCCATAACTCGCAACTCTCCCTTTTGGAATCTGTTGAATCACAGCCAAAATTGGAATAGCTAACTCATTACTATTTTTCAAATGTTGTTCCTTTCCTTCCCATGCGCATCTTACACAATGATTTATTGACATACTCCCACCACTTTCGACTAGCTCAAGTGGAGGATTCTAAAAGCAAAAGCTCTTAGGCGACTTCCTCACGGATTTCACTTGCTTTCTGCTTCACAAGGCGACCTTTACCGCATCCAC
>NZ_VOYM01000172.1:0-1707 GCF_013420285.1 Acinetobacter sp. YH01019 | reverse complement strand
GATTTCGCCCTTGTTTGCCTTTTGATGGCGCATACCATTGCGTAGCAGGATCAAACCAAATGGCAATATTTCCGCGACTCATGAGTGCTCGGTTATATGCGGGCCAATTGGTTGTGCGGTAGATTTTCTGTGTAGGCTTATTCATTTGGAAATTATATCGCTGAAAAAGCCTTTACAGATAGGTTTGTGCAACAAAGCCGTTGTTAATCGCCAAATTGAAAAAATTTTGGGGACCATTAATGAAAAATAAAGTTTATTCTTTGCAAAATAATGTAGCTATCTTTGACTATTATTCACTCACAAAAGAAAAACCTATATTCTTACAAGCACAAAATATTCCTTTCTTATTTTATCCAAATGGCGTTCCATGTTTTGAAGCTAATGCTTATATGCTTCACCTTTTCAAACAAAACCTATCCACCTTACATGGAGGAAGTTTATTAACTTACGCAACTTTGATTAGCCATTTTATTAAATTCTATTATGCCTTAAACCATAAATGCTTACTTACTAATTTAACTAATAACCACTTTACCAATTTTATCCATTCTTTAAGTTCAGATGAAAGAAGTAGTAGTCAGATAAGAAGAATAGGAAAACAGACAATTGATTTTTTAATTTTTATATCAAATTTATATTCAAAACCTAGCCTTATTGGTGTAGGCAATAATTTTCAAATTAAATTAATATTATCTAAAAAAGCAAACCGTAAGAAGAATCCATATAAAGATAAGTCTACTCACTCATATACTCATTTGTCCTTTCCTACTACTCAATTAAGCAACCCACAGTCCCCTATTTCATTAACTAATATAAATAAATTACGAGAACAAATTAGAAAGAATATGAATTATGGGTGTGTATTAAGAAATCTTTGTATTCTAGATCTTTTTCAAATCACTGGAGCTAGAAGAAGTGAAGCTATATTTCTTACAGTAGAGGATGTATATGATGCCTTGAATAGTAATGATTCTGTTCCTCTTCTTACTTTAAGGACTTTAAAACGTAGGGATACGATTACATATCGAAAGATACCAGTCCCTAAAAACTTTTTACTAAATATTTCTAGATATATTAGGAATATTCGTAATAAAATAATTCGTAATAAAAATATTAAAGATCATGGGTTTGTTTTTATTTCTCATACTACCGGAAAGAAAATTTCATCTGATACTCTTACCACTTATTTAAATAATTGGTCACGTGATGCAGAAATTTCCCCACCTGCCCATGCTCACCAATTTCGTCATAGATTCATTACAGAAAAATTCAAATCATTAATAAAAGAACATAATAAAAATAATTCAGATGAATTTAGAAAGAACCTAATTTCAGACGAAGTTTTAAAACAAGAAGTTCTACAATGGACAGGACATTCTCAAATTGATTCACTTTCTCCATATCTGCATTTAGCTGTAATAGAACTTGCTGGAATTACAAATGCTTGTATTAGCTCTACAGCTTCAATGAATGCTGAATATGATGAAATGCAATTATACGAAATTATTGAGGATTACAAATTAGGGAAAATTGATAAATGTGAATTAGAAACTTTTTTAAAAAATTTCAAAATTATTATTGGTAATCCCCCCTAAAAATAAAAGGATCTAAAAGTAGAATTTTCTCTTAAGATACGAGCAGGAGATTCTGCATGAAAACATCTAAATTTACTGACAGCCAGATCATATCCATTTTAAAACAGGCGGA
>NZ_VOYM01000171.1:0-1745 GCF_013420285.1 Acinetobacter sp. YH01019 | reverse complement strand
AATGCTTGCTCCAATGCATCGAGCACCATATCTGTATTCATCCGTGTCGATACTTTCCATCCAACAATTGCTCGTGAGAACACATCAATAATAAATGCAGTATAAACCCAGCCTGAATTTGTTTGAATATACGTAAAGTCACTCACCCACAGTTGGTCAGGATGATCAGCAGTAAAATTACGTTTTACCAAGTCATCCGCTCGTTTTTGATCATCTCGGCTACGGGTGGTTTGTTTGTTCTTACCACGCCAAACACCTTTTATACCTAGCTTTTGCATTAATCGAGCAACAGTACAGCGCGCAATAATATAGCCTTCACGTTTCAGTTTTTGCCAGACTTTACGTACACCATACCGACCTGAACTTTCCTTCCAAATTCGTTTAATCTCCTCAGCATGATGCAAGTCATGTAAATCTCGCTTTGCTCGATGTTCTGGATTTTCACAGAGATCTAGAGTCCGGTAATAGGTTGAAGGTGCGATCGGTAAAATTCTACAAATCGCCTCGACTCCGTACAGCTCTTTATTATTATGGATAAAATCCACCATTATTTGTGTGGGCGGTCGAGCTCCGCCTGGGCGAAAAAAGCGGCTGCTTTACGTAGAATTTCATTGGCGCGTTGCAGTTCTTTATTTTCGCGTTCGAGTTGTTTGATACGTTCTTGGTCTGAAAGCTGCTGTACTTTAACTGGATTTTGTTTATCTAAATATTTTTGATACCAAACACGTAGTGTTTCAGGAGTACAACCCTTGCGCAGTATACTGCTCAGGGAGCAATAGCGGTGATCGCAGCCCAATTCGATGGATAATCTTTCTCGGATTCAATCAATAATTGAACCGCTCTTTCTCTGATTTCAGGGGTATATTTTACTTTTTTCATCGGGACATTCTCTCAGAAAGCTTGGTCTCCGACAAACCCGGTACGGTTCAAAAATCTTCCATTGATTTATTTATATCTGTTAAACCAGTCGCATTATGAAATGTAATATAAGTAGAAATTTCAGTATAAATGGTCATGATCTTTTCTAAATTTGAATATCTAAGCGTCTTCATTAATCAACCTTATTGATTATTAGTTTCTTCTTTTAAAGCTCTTTGTACTGTTGCTATCCCTACTTTAAACTTTTCTGCAACACCTCTAAATGTTGAATTTTCTTCAGCCATTGCTTTTCGTATTTCAACATAGTCAACCTTCCGCTTTCTTCCCTTATATAAGCCCTTCGCTTTGGCTTTTGCAATTCCTTCCTTTTGACGCTCACGGATCATGGAGCGTTCAAACTCTGCAAATGCAGCAAGCATCTGAAACATGAGTTTATTTATTGCCGATTGTGCTACATCATGACTGAAGGTCAAATTCTCTTTATGAAAAATAATGGTTATACCACGATCATTCAGACTATTCACAATTTCGTTCAGATCATTTGTATTACGTGCCAGACGATCAATACTATGAACATGCACCGTATCACCTTCACGCAGATAGTCGAGCATTGCATTTAACTGAGGACGTTCACGGCTACCACCGCTTGCCTTTTCAGTAAAGGTCTTATCCAGGCTGATTCCATCTAATTGACGTTCAGTATTTTGTTCAGTTGAACTGACTCGAATATATCCGACCTGATTAGGCATTCTGTACCGTTAGAGTTTAGATAATTAAATACATATTGTACCGAAATTAAATATTAAGTCTATAAATACGGTTTTTGAGTTGCTTTTTAAGACTTTATTTTGTTCCGTTAGGCTATA
>NZ_VOYM01000170.1:0-1833 GCF_013420285.1 Acinetobacter sp. YH01019 | reverse complement strand
TGTTCAAATGGCTATTCTACGTTTGATTGGTTTTGGAAAAAAAGAAGAATTTAAGAAAGTGCTAGCAATTTTAAGAAAGAAAAAGCCTGATAGGACAAGGATCCTATGAAATTTGTCGTGTACAGAGGTGAATTTCTATAACTTCGTCCACTATAGCAGAAATACGCCATATACCTTGATCAAGGTCAAGTTAGCATATTCTCAATTTGCACTTATAGCTTTGCTTTAATACTATTCACTTAAGCACTTAAAATAATTGATCTAATGTCCGAACCTCAGTTTTCTCTTAGTGATTACCTATCCACAGTACAGGAAGTAATTCAAATTGCTTTCAATGAGCCTGTATGGGTGAAAGCTGAGATCCGCAATCTCAATATTAAGGGTGGACATTACTATCTTGAGTTAGCTGAAAAGGATGAAAGTACCGACAAAGTTATAGCAAGTTGCAAAGGGACCATCTGGAAATTTACAGCTCAGAAAATGGTGCTTAAGTTTGAAAGGGAAAGCGGTGTAGAGCTTTCAAAGGATTTAAATGTCCTAGTAAAAGTCAGGGCCAAGTTTGATCCTCAGTATGGCTTTTCAGTGAATGTTGAAGATATTGATTCAAGCTATACGCTTGGAGACATTGCACGGCGCTATCAACAAATTTTAGAAAGACTTACCTCTGAAGGCCTATTAAACAAAAACAAGCTCATCCCTACCCCTTTTGATATTCAGAATGTCCTGGTAATTGCTCCTGAAAATGCTGCAGGTCTAGGTGACTTCAAAAAAGATGCTGATGCTTTAGAAAAAGCTGGTGTATGTCATTTCAAGTACTACTCAGCAACATTCCAAGGGAACATAGCTGCGCAAAGCATTATCACCTCTCTCAGTAATGGCCTCAGACAATGGGCTACCGATTTCAATACACCACCTGATCTCATTGTGATTATCCGCGGCGGTGGTGCTGTAAACGACCTTGCCTATTTAAATGATTATGAACTGGCAGCATTGTTGGCCAAACGAACTGTTCCAATTTGGGTCGGTATTGGTCACGAAAAAGATCGTACGATACTAGATGAAGTTGCAAACCGTTCATTTGACACACCTAGTAAGGTAATTGGTGGGATTCGTAATCTAATTGCTGATCGGACTCAGGATGTCTTAGATTCATTCCAAACCATTAAGCTATTATCCCAACATCAAATCACAGCGTACCAAAGCCAAAATGATCAATACATGAGGATGATTAAGACGTTTGCGCATGGGCAAATCAATGAATCAAATAAGAGCGTAGATTTGATGAGAAGCACCCTACATTACTTAGCCCAGCAACAGATCAAACTGGCAACGAATCAAGTCGAATCACTGATGCGTGAAACCTTAATCCAGAATCCAAGAAACGTGATGGCTAAAGGCTACGGAATTGTTCGTAATGAAGGAAAAGCTATTCGCTCTATTCAACAGATTTCAGGTGATAACGTCCAAGTAGAATTACAGGATGGCACCATTCAAGCAAATGTAACGAAGGTAATTAGTAATGATTAAAAAAGAACTCTCTTTCAAGGAAGGCTATGAAGTCCTTAAAAAGAATGCGGAGCTATTGGAGTCGCAGGAAGAACCAGACATCGACAATTTAATGAAAATCGTTGAAGAGTCTATGGTTGCATATAAAGCCTGTAAAACACGTGTGGATGCAGTTCAACAGGCTTTGTATGAGACATTTGGAGCCTGTAAATAATTTTGTGTAATTGCTTTTCATAAATTTAAAGGTGATTGCTTAAGCGGTCACCGAATTCAATAATAAAGCGGCTCATGGCTAAACGCCAGTCGCGAATAGGCATATTCCACTTT
>NZ_VOYM01000169.1:0-1904 GCF_013420285.1 Acinetobacter sp. YH01019 | reverse complement strand
GTACACGGTGCACTGGGTTATGTATCGCCTTTTGAGTTTGAAGCAATGTACTATGATAAGATTAATCCGTTAGGTCAGGTGGCCTAACTTAAATAAAAAAGTCTCC
This sequence comes from Acinetobacter sp. YH01019, assembly GCF_013420285.1. Classification (NCBI taxonomy): domain Bacteria; kingdom Pseudomonadati; phylum Pseudomonadota; class Gammaproteobacteria; order Moraxellales; family Moraxellaceae; genus Acinetobacter; species Acinetobacter sp. YH01019. Next base: position 1,798 of record NZ_VOYM01000169.1, on the reverse strand, counting down.
GACAAACCCGGTACGGTTCAAAATGTATTATTCAAACTAATTGGGCCTATACGAGTAATGCAGATATAGAAAGCTATAATCGTTTCTTAGAAAAAGAAGCAGTTGATAATTTTATTCATCATATTGAAGTTTTGAGACCCAAAGTAATTTTATTTATGGGTAGTAAGCTTATTAATTTTCTGAGAAATATAGATGTTTGGGATAGGTTTACTGCTATTGTTGGTCCAGAAATAGAACCCTTAAAAATGGTACAAAAAACAGATTTTGATGGTACTCGATTTAAAGTTTACTTTGATAATTTTGAACAATGCCAAGTTGTGTGCTTACCACACCCATCTAGTAGTAGAGGTCTATCTGATGAATATATCAAATTATTTGAACCAGAATTAGGAACAATCATTACTGAATATAAGAAACAAAAGGGTATTCTATAAAACTAATTATGAAAAAAGTCCATCTCATCCAAGCAGATATAACAGCTTTTGCTGTACATGCCATCGTTAACTCAGCAAATAAATCTTTGCTTGGTGGTGGTGGACTTGATTATGTGATTCATAAAAAAGCTGGACCATTGATGAAAGAAGAATGTGTTCGTCTAAATCAAGAAAAAGGTATATGCCCTACAGGTCAAGCAGAAGTAACAACAGCAGGTAATCTGCCTGCTAAATACCTTATTCATGCGGTTGGACCACGATGGTTAGATGGCGAACACAATGAGCCACAATTGCTTTGTGATGCTTATAGTAATGCACTATTCAAAGCTAATGAAATTCATGCACTCACTGTTTCTTTTCCATGTATTAGTACAGGTGTTTATGGTTTTCCACCTCAAAAGGCGGCTGAAATTGCGATTGGCACCATACTCTCTATGTTGCCTCAATATGATCATGTTGCAGAAGTATTTTTTATCTGCCGAGAGGATGAAAATTATTTAATTTATAAGAATCTTTTATCGAATATCGATGATCCAAATATTCAGATTCTGATTTCTTAGTTTAAATTATCGAAAGCTCGTATAAGAATTCAGCCACAATTTTGGCTAATAATTCATGTTCTTCTTGTGATTCAACAATATCGACCATCAAATCATCTAAACCTGTTTGTTCCTGAATGGTAACACCTTGAATTTCTAGATAAGTCAGCATTACAGCTAAACCAGTTCTTTTATTACCATCAACAAAAGCATGACCTTTTGAGATAGCAATACCAAACCATGCTGCGATCTCAAAAATGTCGCTTACATTGCTGTAATACATCTGCTGATCTATACGGCTTAATACGCTTTCTAGCTTTTCAATATGACAGCCTGTTCGCCCCACGCCAGTTTGTAATAGGATCTCATCATGTACAGCGATCACGAATGTTGAGCTAATCAAACTCATTTATAAGCAAGCTCTTGAAGTTCTGCTTTATGCTGCTTAATAACTCGTTTAGCACTGTGCATCACAACACGTTTTGTTGCTTCATCATTGCTAAATTGAATTGGTAATACTTGACCTGAAACCTTTTGGCGATTTGAAACTTGATCAAGGCTATAGTCTTTTAAGCGTTTTCTCATATTCATAGCTCCATTAATAGAGATGTCTATTTTAGCTCAAATTTTACAATTAGGTGCGATAGTGAGGATCTTTTCTAGGAATAGCTGACTCAGAGTCTATATCAAAGAAATCATGAACCGTACCGGGTTTGTCGGAGACTTTTTTATTTAAGTTAGGCCACCTGACCTAACGGATTAATCTTATCATAGTACATTGCTTCAAACTCAAAAGGCGATACATAACCCAGTGCACCGTGTACA
>NZ_VOYM01000168.1:0-1998 GCF_013420285.1 Acinetobacter sp. YH01019 | reverse complement strand
GGATAATCTTTTTCAGATTCAATTAGTAATTGAACCGCTCTTTCTCTAATTTCGGGGGTATAGTTTGGTTTTTTCATCGGAATAGTCTCTCAGAATATTGAGTCTCCGACAAACCCGGTACGGTTCAAATGCACTGAATCAGTGGGTCGATATAAACCTCATACACCATTCAGAGCAACTTAGCTCTACTGAAGAACTACTTCAGTTTACGAATGATAACAACCATCTACACGAATTTGATGAAAACTATTTTAAAACGCTTTTCTCAGAAGATAATCATGAAAAGTTACACCTTTTTGATGATCAAGGTACGTTAGCTGTAATTGATATTACACACAACATTGCATGGCCTAATCTAGATCGTCTCGAATTTAAAACAGACTTAAGCTTTAAGTACGATTTTGCATCAATTATTGATCTCACTAAGGTCTCAAGAAAACATCCAGTGATATTACAAGACTGGCTCTGGAATTTATTCTGGAATTCACCTGCATTTGCTTCAATTTCACCTACAGATGGTCACTTTAAGATTTTTTCTTGGCCAAAGCCAATGGACAATACACAACGAAAACTCATCTTTCAAATGTCCGCTTGCTTTATTCAAGGTGCAAAAATGTCAAAAATTTCAGAGCAATATGACATCCCTCTCCCACTTGTACAAAAATTTATTGCAGCAAATATTGCTACTCAAAATATAAAAAAAATAAATCTTTGGGATAAACATTACAACCCACCATCAGAAATAATTGAAAAAACAGAAGAACAAAGTTTTGTAAAAAATTTTTTAGGTAAATTACGCCGTAAATTTGGTTTTTAAATAGGAGCAAATACATGATTCTTCAGCAATATAAAATTGTATTTGCTGGCTCAATGGGGGCTGGTAAAACTGAAGCAATCCGTTCACTTTCAGACATCCCTGTTTTATCAACCGAGGCATTAAATACTGATCAAGAACGGCATTCAAAACTTGAGACAACTGTAGGCATTGACTATGGTGAAGTTACACTTGAGGATGATCTTAAAATTGGGCTATATGGTACACCTGGACAAAGTCGTTTTGATTTTATTTGGCCAGTGATTTGTCAAGGAGCCATTGGTGCCATAATTTTAATTGATCACAACATAGAAAATCCCTTAACAGAAATTGAAAGTTACTTAGAAACATTCCAAAACTATACCGATAATATCGCTATTGGAATTACGCATACAGATGAAATAAAAACCAATCAAGACACATCAATTTATAAAGATTGGCTGATCCAACAAGATTTATATTCGCCCTTATTTTTTATTGACTCACGTAAAAAAGAAGATGTGTTGTTATTGTTAGAAGCCCTTATAACATCAGTAGAAGTTAATCATAACATTAGCGCTTAAGGATCCTTTATGTTCAATGTTCAAAAACGTTCAGCCCCTAAAGAACTTGTACAATATGCACATGAACAAATTAGCATGATTATAAATAATGCTCGAGGCGTGCATTTTGTGATGCTCTGCTCAACAGATGGCTTTGAACTTACTAGCGTCCATAAACGTGGGCAATATAACAATAGTAAACTTGCTGCTGTAAGTAGCTCAATTCTTGCCATGGTTACTGCATTTACTAAAGAAATTCAACTCACTGGTTGTCAAAGTATTACTTTGGATGCTGAAAATGGTAAAGCAATTTTAACAGCTGTATCAGCGCAACATCATCCAATGATTATTATTGCATTAACAGACAAAGACATTTTATTAGGACAAGTACTTTACATGCTTAAGTGTGCTACAAATGCAATTATTACTGAAGACTCAGCAATAGCTATTAACTAACTTTCAATTTAGCATTTCTATTTTTATCGCATAAAAAAATCCCCCTATCTCATAAGAGATAGGGGGATTTTGAATAATGAGCTGGCGATGACTTACTCTCACATGGGTAACCCCACACTACCATCAGCGCTAAGAGGTTTCACTTCTGAGTTCGGGAAGGGATCAGGTGGTTCACTCTTGCTATTG
>NZ_VOYM01000167.1:0-2025 GCF_013420285.1 Acinetobacter sp. YH01019 | reverse complement strand
AGATCCATGCACGTGTAGCAGTTCTTAACAGATTTACGGAATTAGGTCGACCACTTACCCAAGTTACGCCTTAAATTTGGCTCAATTAGGGGCGCTTTGCATTTCAAATCTTTGTGCAACAAAGCCTTTTTAAATTAAGAAACACTTGTATAGTTATTTTCTAACCTGATGATTTCATAAAACAATTATTATAAACCCATAAAAAAAACCTGCATTTAGCAGGTTAAATTCACAGTTAAGTATTTATTTTTTATTAAGTTGTTCTTCAAATATTTTTAAGCGCTTATAAATAGATAGCAATTCAATGATTGTCGGCCATGAGCTAATTAAATATTGAAATGATTCACGCACTTTCCCAAATACATTTCCAATTTGCATCATTAATCCTAATGTAATAGTGCCAGCTGCAATACTAGGAAATAGAATAAAAATACCGTATATATTATCCAATTGTAAGTACCAGATACGAACTAAATTAAAATATGCATAGTGAAAATAAAGTCTAAAATAATTAAATCTAACTTTTGAAAAAAGCGCTTTTAATGTTTGAGGTTGTGCGCGATCTGCATAATCTTCGCCATACACCAACTCTTTGCGATACGCCGCTTCTACTTTCTGATTATTAAATTCGAGTCCTGGTAATTTATAGCCCACAATCATCAGTATGAGCGTACCCACTACTGACCAAGCCACCGCAGCCCACATTAATGCATGCGGAATTTCACCAACTATTGGTAATTCTTTTACATGCGCAGACAGACTAAATAAAACAGGTAAAAAAGCAATTAAAGTCATCACCGCTTCAACTAAACTCACACCTAAACTTTCTGTGGTTTTTGCAAAGCGCATCGTATCTTCTTGAATTCGCTGAGATGCCCCCTCAATATGTCTAAGCTGATCCCAATGCAAGGTATAAAACTCATTCATTGCCGTACGCCAGCGAAATACATAATGACTTACGAAAAATAAGTTCAATACCGCAAACGTGACATAAACCAATGCAATATATAAAAATGTCATTATTCCCATATAAAGATCATTTACATTGCCGCCACCACTACTCAACATCTTTTGAATCAAATCATAAAAAGGGCTATACCAAGCATTAACAACCACACTCATTTGGACACCGAACCAGATATTAAACAATATTAATGCTGTGCCCCAGACTGACCATGGTTGCCATGGATTGCTTGACTTTACTTTCCAGGCCAGTGAAAAAATACAACTAGAGATAAAAAACCAAAGATAGAACCATATAAAGGAAGGTGACCAAAAACGGCTCACACCAATCGGTAATTCGGCTTGATGATAGTTCTCTGGTAAACCTATGATTGTTCCCCATTCACTGCCACCACTATACCAAAGCGCGATATTGATAAAAAACCAAACAATGAAGGACCCAAAAAACCATTTGGGATTTGGAAAAAAAGATTTAAACATCTGCTAAAAGAATTCCTTTATTTTTTTCTTTTCAAACTAACCTGCAATGATAAAGCTTAAAAGTTATATTACATTCAGTTTTATAGATAAATTATGTTCGAAAACACAATCTGATATATCTCATTAAAACTTTACGTAGATTTTTCATTCATTGTGTGCCCAATCAAGTGATCTAATGCAATTTTTAAGCACATAGCTGAATTTAAGCTGAAATTTTAACTTTTATTTCTTCGGAAAAGCGTATTTCAATAAAGAGAACTATTCGAAATACGAATAAAATAATGAACACTAATCTAAGCCGTATCTTTAGCACGAAGTTGCACAAACTCATTTTTTACTAAAAAATAAAATTCATGGGCATAAAAACAATAATTCCGATATAAATACCCAACTAAGTGAAAGAAATATTTATGAAAAAAAATATTTGAGTCATCCTACAATTTTTACAAAAATAGCTCTGTACACGACAAATTTCACAGAACCCTTATCCTATCAGGCTTCTGCCTTCTTAAAATTGCCAAAATCTCCTTAAACTCTTCTTTTTTCCCAAAACCAATTAAACGCTGAATCGCCATTTGAACA
>NZ_VOYM01000166.1:0-2078 GCF_013420285.1 Acinetobacter sp. YH01019 | reverse complement strand
GGGTCTTGTGGTGGCGCACCTTTGGATATTATTAAAAAATACATTGAAAACCAACAAGGTTAAAATCTTTGAAATTCACCTCCACCCTGACTGTCGGGTGGAGTCCTCTTTCACTTTAAGATAGATGATCAATTTTTTCATGTAGATGACGAATTTCAAGTTCAGCTTTCAAATTCACCTGATAGTCATTTTCAGAACGCATCCGGTCTTTCGCTTCCTGACGGTTTTGACTCATCATAATAATGGGCGCTTGTATCGCAGCTAAACATGACAACATCAAATTTAGCAAAATAAAAGGATATGGATCGGCTGGATGTTTCACCATCACCACAGTATTGACCAATATCCACACTGCTAAAAATGCACTAAAACAAATGAGAAATGCCCAGCTGCCGCCAAAAGTAGCAATCTTATCGGCGAGGCGCTCACCGAAAGTCCATTTCTGTTCCAACTGCCCTTCAACGTTTTTACTGATCAGTTCGTGCTGTTTCATACTATTCAGCACTTCGTATTCTAAGTTTGAAACCTCACCCTGTTCCATATGTAAAATCGACTGCACATATTGCATGCGATATTGCGTTAGATCACGCTGACAAATAAAGTCGTCACTACTACACTCTGGATAATCATGTGTAATTTGTTCTGTAATGACTTTACGTACCGTCGCCATTGGAATTAAATGTTTAACAGGAAAACTCTTTTTACACACCAAGCATGTACGGCATTCTACTTTTCCATTCATTTGAATTGAGCCTCGCTGCGCGATCCATGGAGTTTATTCATTTAAATTTTGATTGTTCAAATATTGAATCTATCTCAATGTAGCATTCGAAACTTAAAAACTGGGCTTTCATGGCATGAATATTTATCTTTACAGTGGCAACTACTAAAATGATGTATTGAATAGATGACTTAAAAATGCAAAAAATTACGGTAATAGTAGAAGCAGCAAAATGCACCACAATCTAGCAGCGCATTCATATTATGTTTTATAAGCGTGCTTGAATTGTGGTTCTATTTGATTAAACCCAAAAGTAGGAACGTTTTTGAGTCAATTGAACTCATCCCAACAAACTACGCTGCACCAATTGTGCAGTAAACCACCAAGCGCTGCATGCAGACATACCACAGAGTAAATTGGCCAAAATTTTGTTCAATTTTGAAAGTTCTGAAACATATATTTTTAGATTAATAAGATAGGCCATAACGCCGTAAACCAGGCCAATCGCACCGCCAATAAAAATAAGCACGAGTGGCCATGCAGCATACGCATGTGCTTTTGCAGGATACTTGGCTGTCATCATTTCAGTCGTTGTCATTGCACACTCCACTTTTTACAGGATTGAATTAAAACATCCACCCGAAAATGAATGCTTTAACCCTAGGAGCAATGATTTTGCAAAATTTAGGCCAAATATGCGTGCCTAATAATGATCAAGCTATGAATGAAATTATTCACCACAACATTTGCTACAGCCGACGACTTTTTCTCTCGGCCAATTCATACGTGCCCGCTTGTACGCCAGCTCATAATTGGCAAAGTATCCAATCAATATTTGATCATCAAACAATGGCATGTCTTCGCACCCTTTAGTTCCGTTATGAATCAAATGCGAACCATTGCCTGATTCTTTTTCATCTACAATAAATTTGATCATTCGCCGTTCCCCCTGAATATTTTTATAAAGTTCAAGCACAAATAAAGAATGAATCAATACCCATATAAATATTATGGATTTAATTAATCACATACTAAAATTATGCCTTTAATGTGTAAAAATCAATCAATATTTGTTTTTTTAATTTGTTTTTTATACTTATTTATTCATAGCTTAAAGCAATATCAGTCAATTCACCATCCAACTCATTGAACGGTGCTTTATTCTGTTCAAGCTTTTAAATTCATGATGATCGCTATCATTATTCCTTAGCATATTGCACAAAAGTATTTTTGGTGGTGTTTCAAAAAGTATGCTGAAAAAAAGCAGGTTGAATTTTGATAAAATAGAGAAATGCAAATAACTCTAGAAATCAAATGTCCAACCTGCCTCAGTGACAGTATAAAGAAAAATGGCATC
>NZ_VOYM01000165.1:0-2119 GCF_013420285.1 Acinetobacter sp. YH01019 | reverse complement strand
AATATCTTTCCATTCGCTATACCAATCGTTTAGAAGCAGCAAATTTACGAGCATCAGTCGGTACGACTGGTGATTCATACGATAATGCTTTGGCTGAAACGGTGAATGGCTTATACAAAACAGAGGTGATTGAATATCTAAAAGCAGATTGGCAAGGTTTAGCGGATGTACAACTTGCGACACTAAATTGGGTAGATTGGTTCAATAAAGAGCGTGTACATAGTGCACTAGGTTATGTATCACCTTTTGATTTTGAAGCAATGTACTATGATAAGATTAACCCGTTAGGTCAGGTGGCCTAACTTAAATAAAAAACTCTCCGACAAACCCGGTACGGTTCAGTTGATTGAATTATAGGGGCTATCAATGCGAGTTGGAAAATCAAAAAAAGAAGCTTTGGCTTCTTTTTTTTTTGATCATCTATAAGTGCTTATACAACTGAGAAAATATAAAACACTTGAGAATTTTCTTAAGTCATACATTGTGACTTAAGAATTTGATAAAGAACATTGTATGAAATAAAAAAGAGAAAATCATAAATATTTGAAAAATAATAATAAATAAAATTGGCATGCAAGTTGCAATAATCTTATGGAGAATATGAGGATTTTGGTATGCAGCAACTCAATGTAGAACAGCCTCCTTGCTTTATTCATGTTACAGGGACTCAGCGTGACAAATATATCGAATTTGAATTTTCGATAGGTGATCCAGAGTTATAGTCAAATCATTATAAAACCAATACAATGGTGCAATGAGTTATTCAGAACATTTTAGACGTAAAATTTTAGCTAAGCTTGAGGAAGGTTATTCTATTCGAGCAGTAGCTGCACAATTTGAAATTAATAAAAATACCATTGTTGAATGGAAGAAACGTATAGAGATTAAAAAAACTCGTGTACGTAAACCTTCTAAAATTAACGATGATGCTTTACGTGAAGATGTTGAAAAGTATCCTGATGCTTATCAATATGAACGTGCTGCACGTTTTAATTGTGGTGTTTCATCTATTGGTGCTGCATTAAAGCGCTTAAATATTACAGTTAAAAAAAGACGTTAAGCCATCCTAAAGCAGATACAAAGCTTAGGGATAAATTTATTCTGCAAGTGAATGAATTAGAAAAAAACCATCCGATTATTTATCTGGATGAAAGTGGTTTTAAGTCACATGATTACAGACCTCATGGCTACTCACGAAAAGGAGTACCCTGTCTAGGGCAATATAATTGGCAATTAAAGAATCAGACCAATGCCATTGGAGCAATCCATAAAGGGTATTTATTTTCAGTCGGTTTATTTGACTGCAAAATCAATTCAGATGTTTTTCATTTTTGGATTGAGCAATTCCTCATACCAGCATTACCAGAAAATAGTGTAGTGGTTATGGATAATGCAGCATTTCATAAAAGAGCAGATATTCAGGAGTTATTGGAACAACAAGGGCATAAAATTCTTTGGCTTCCTGCATACAGCCCTGATTTAAATCCTATAGAACAGATGTGGGCATGGGTTAAACGTAAGCGTAAAGAATGGTTGATCGACTCAGTCGATGAGTTATTTCGAGTTTTTTTCGAATCTTGTATGAATAATAAAGTAGTTTGACTAGGGTGTGTTGACACTTTTAGCTTAAAAAAATAGCGAAGTAGTAAAATCAAATCGCCAAACCCAATTTTACTATTCGCTATGCCTCGTACTATGCTGACAGATCAACACTGGCAAAAGTTGAAAGTTATTCTGCGTAATTTATCCATTCACCACAACTCAAATTTACGCAATTTTATTGAAGCTATTCTCTATAGAATTAGAACAGGCTGTCCGTGGCGAGATATTCCTTGCTGTTTTGGTCATTCAAACTCTATTTTCAAACGTTTTAATCGTTGGTCAAGCAGCGGTAAGTTTCTTAGATTATTCAAATTACTAGCCTCATGCCCCGATATGGAGTGGATTTTTATTGATGGCTCTCATGTACGTGCTCATCAACATTCTGCCGGCATAGCGAATCAATCTATTTCTAAAAGTGTAGGAGGAAACTCCTCAAAAATACATTTGATTGTTGATGCACATGGCAATCCTATTGATTTCATGATTACCGATGGAACCACACATGATGTTAAAGTTG
>NZ_VOYM01000164.1:0-2189 GCF_013420285.1 Acinetobacter sp. YH01019 | reverse complement strand
GTTGAATTTCTTTGTCAGACATAGTGATCAGCATCTATATTTTATATCCAGTCCATGGTGATAAAAATCATCATAAACCAGACATTTTTATTGGTGAGAATATAGACACTTTAAATGGGTTCTAACAAATACATTTCGTATAATGTATATTATGTTAAATTGAGTACATGATATATTAAGTTCATGAACCTCTTTGCTTAACCTAGAATCAATCACTTATATAAAATAATATTTCACATTCATCTAACTTATGTTTATATTTTATTTACTTCATAAGGTTCTTGGTGCTTAGAATGTTTGTCGTAAAAACAATTAAACTTTCAAAAAAGTATTCAAATCAAAATCACATAGTTCTATTATTTGATACTTCAGCTACAGTACCTTGTCTCTATCCCTTACTCTATTCTTTGACTGCACTGAGATTTCAGAGTTTTGCCACACAACAATCAGATATGCTGGCACTAAAGTTTTGGTATGAATTCTGGTATCAGAAATATTCAACTTTGTTTTGCGAATCATTTTTATCCTCCAAATATGAACCTGAGATTTTTTTGAGTGAAATCGATAGCTTTATTGTTTTCTTAGAAAATAATAAAAAGTTAGGAACAAATTTGATTCGACTTAGATCAAATATAGATGTTAACTATATGACTATTACCCAGCGCTTGAGGTCATTGTTTAAGTATTTTGTATATCTTTTAGATGAATATTGGAATGTACGTTATCAAGATATTACAATCAAAGAGTTAACAAATCGTAGAAAAAGAATTGATTTGTTTTTACTGAGTAAAAAAAGGATTTTTGGTAGGTTCTCCAAACGGAGTTTAACTGTAAAAAGTGAAATTAATTATAATTTTAAAAGCTTAACCAATGAAATGATGGTTAGGCTTTATAAAATTATTCGTCCAGACCAGACGGCTAGTATTAATACGGAGAATCCATTCTCCACGAAATCACATCAACTTCGTAATTTTCTGATTGTACATCTTATGATGAACTATGGTTTACGGGTTGGTGAATTAATGCTACTCACAAAAAGATCGATAAAAAAATCTCTTAATTCTGACTCATATAGTCTCATAATAACCAATACCGATGATGAACATGACTCAAGGTTGAGAAAGCCAAGTATAAAAAACGAGCAATCTTATAGGGTTATAAAACTAGATAGTATGGATTATAAGTTTTTGATGCTGTACATAGAAAAGATAAGGTATTGTAATAGTTCAGATATCTTGTTTACATCACTGAAACCACCCTACTCTCCATTGAGCTACTCATCTATTAACGCAATTTTTAAAATGATAGAGCTAGCTTTTAGGACCTTACATCCTATATATTTTGATGATACAAATATCGACTCAATTCAGAAGCTAACCCCTCATGTATGTCGTCATACATGGGCATATACCACATTGGCTTTTGCTATTAAAAAATATCGAAACGAAAGGATACAGTCATTAAAAATCAATAATGAAATTATGCAAAAAGCACTAGAGGATCTACGTGTCTTAGGTGGTTGGAGTGCTAACAGTACAATGCCAGGTTACTATGCAAAACGATTTATTGTTGATAATGCCAATCTTATAAATTTGCAACGTATATCGCAAGAATTTCGGGAATAATAAATGGAGCAATTTGACCTTTTTGAAGATTTTCAGAAACAAAATTCTGTATCGATTTTTAATGATCGTCAGACGATAGCTCTTCAGAATCTAGGTGAAAAAACACCAAAAATTGTTAAGTTTTTAACTGCGGATAAATTTGATGATAAGTTTATTAATTCTACAAACAATATTTGGACGTTTTATTATTCAGGTCAGAAAGAAAAAATAGATTTTTCAAGATTTTCTGAAAATGAAACATCTTTAGTTAAATTTTTTTTAATAATATTTATTCAGAGAAATAGTCCATCTTTTTTGAGTAGAAAATTCTACTCTATTAACTTCTTAATAAATCATTTAAAAAAAAATAATTTAGATTTCAGTTATGAGAATTTGAAAAAGTTTTTGATAGAAATTGCGCCTCTAGAAAATCATTGTAGTACTTATGGACATGTAAAATTTTTGGTGGTGTATCAAAAAGTATGCTAAAAAAAAGCAGGTTGAATTTTGATAAAATAGAGAAATGCAAATAACTCTAGAAATCAAATGTCCAACCTGCCTCAGTGACAGTATAAAGAAAAATGG
>NZ_VOYM01000163.1:0-2191 GCF_013420285.1 Acinetobacter sp. YH01019 | reverse complement strand
TCGCGGTGACCACCGCCATCGTGTCGTGATCGGCAAGGATACGCGCCTGTCGGGCTATATGCTTGAACCCGCGCTCACAGCCGGTTTCACCTCGATGGGCATGGACGTATTCCTTTTTGGCCCGCTGCCGACAACGTAATAGGAAGAATAAACGCCCTTTTCACCCAAGTCCAAATTAATTTGCCGATTCCATAATCAGGGTGTATTACAATTCCATAGAGTTTTTCAATCCAGGTGGTTTAGCTGATAACTTAACGATTGATCAGCTTCTTCGTGAAGATTACTCGCCATGGGCGCGCAATAAAAGGATATCTGCCACGTTCAAAGAAGCGCATTTTATTGAAAAATATGGGTCAGGCATCAAACGAATCCAAGAAGGCTTCGCATCCTATGGTCTGCGTCCCCCTGTCTTTGAAAATTTCCAGCACGGTTTTCGAGTTATTGTCTCATCAAAGCTACTTTTCGAATCTAATGAGGGAGTAAGTGAGGGAGTAAATCTACTATTTAATCAGATAAGAACTAATCCAGGAAAGCGTGCACCATTTTTAGTAAACGAGCTATTAGTTCCTGTCAAGATAGTAGAGCGGTGGCTCAAAATCTTAAGAGATGATCATAAAATCGAGTTTCGAGGAGCTCCTAAAAGTGGAGGATACTGGCTAAAATAGAAATCAATGATACTCTTAAGTGGCACCAATCGAACTCCTATTTTAGCATTTAAAAAAGTATCCTCACATCATTTTATTGAACAATACCTAAGGCTGCTCTGGCGGCATTGATATGATTATCGTCGTTGCACTCTACCGCAAAAGCGCCATATGCTAATGGAGCTGCAGCAGCCCTCTCTATAGATTGTTCGTAGAGCCTATCCCATATCGTTCCGCCTTGTTTAGCATACTCCGTTATCAAACTCTTCAGGCTATCCTCTCCAAAAACCGATACGTGACCAGAAAAGTCCAGTGCAGGATCACCCATATGCGCAGTAGACCAATCTATGATACCAGAGGTCTTACCTTCCTTCGAGGTTAAGACATGCCCTGCATAGAGATCGCCATGGATGAAACAAGTGAATTCAGGCCACAAAGGGTCATTGTCCAACCATCTACGGTATCTGTTTTCCAACGGCTCGCTGATACCTATCTCAGATTTCACCAAGTGGATACGGTCAGCTATTTCGGTCCTCAATTCACTTGGAGTCATTATTTTCAAGTTGCTCTTTCTCACATCGTCAGCTGTAATACGATGTAATTCGGCCAATGATTTTGCCAGAGACTCCACATAAGCTATGCTATCGCGATCTATGTTCCAAGAAACCTCATGTGTTATCGCATCGAATGTCAGAGCAGGCGCATCCTCCAGTAAAGGGTAGGCTATTAGGCGCTCCGATACAATTTTCCAATCAGGGACATTGATCGACAGGTTTCTTTTGGCTAAATCCAATATTCTACTTTCATTTTCGATTTGTTCAAGCATATCGCTTCTTCGAGGTATACGGAGTACCCAGTTCTCACCGTTTACTTCCTTTACAAAGGCAACTCTAAAGTCGATGCCCATCTCATTGACACTCATCTCTTCCGAAATTCTCAGCCCATGCTCTAGGGCTAATGTTTGCATATCTTCGATTGTCATTTCTATACTGTTTTCTTTTATTAAATTGGTACCAGTTCCCCCGACAGGACATTCTGAATGTCATATACAGGTGTAACACTTTACCCATATTCTTTTCGTATGGATAACACTTCCCATCAGGGAACAAAAATCTGATACATGAATTAATTGTGAGACAGTAGACCTACTGTCGCATTGAAGCCATCTCGGCGACTATTTGATTAGGAAAACCAAGGCTTTGCCATCATAGCCTTATCATAGAAGTATAACATAGTTGTAAAGATAGAAAATTATTTTTTATTCATCCATGATGTTATTATTTTATAATAACATCATCTAAACATGTCCTGTCGCTCTTTTGTGCTGTGATATTTCATACCTATTAACTGCTTTCGTTTGAATTATACGACGTTCTACTCACAATAGGGCAAGGGTTACTCATTCCGTAGGATGCGGTTCACGTATAGGAAGAATAAACGCCCTTTTCACCCAAGTCCAACAGCTTTGGACCGCAGTTGACTCTTTCGACACCCCTGCGATGCAACCCAATCCGGCTGACGGGGAGCCAGCAACGCTGAAAATTTAC
>NZ_VOYM01000016.1:0-54535 GCF_013420285.1 Acinetobacter sp. YH01019 | reverse complement strand
CACTAAAAACTGCTCGAGGTACACCAACCAAGCGCTGGAATTCAGAATCTGAAAAACGATTTAATTTCTGATATTTCATGAAATCTATATTGAGGCAGTTTTTACTTTCGCAAGAGGTCTAATATACATGCTCAAATATAAAAAAACGCAATCCGAGGATTGCGTTTTTTTATTGCTTATATTTCTAAATTAGAAACGCCAATTGTAGAATAAATCGATTGCACGCTCTAAAGATTGACTCGCTTCTAAGTACAAGCGTTGGTTCATTTGGTAACGTAAAGTCAATTTGTTTACTGGCGTAAATACACCTACACCGTAACGAATAAACAAGTCAGGCGTGATATAACCCGTCACCGAAACTTGAGTATCATCCCCTGTTCCTTGTGCATCTAACGCTAGGCCACTTAGACCAAAAGTACGACCAATTTGATTGGTCAAAGCACGTGTACCACCCAAGCCCATACTGATACCGGCTGCAGCAATGGTATTGTTTACATCAGAACGGAACCCTTCGGCTTGGCTCAAACCTGAACTACCTTCATTAATACGACCTGTAATTAACGCATTTAAAGCCTCTTGCTCAGACAAGCCAGCATCGTTATACACTTGAATAGCAGGACTCGAAGCCGTGCCAGTCACGCGTACACCAACCGTGCTGCCTTGCACCGATTTATTAGCATCAATATCCAGCGTAGGATTAGCCAAAGGCCCATTAAAACGTGCAATCGCACGATTAAGATCAAGACTTTGTCCATATGCTTCAATTTTTACACGCTGCGAAACACCAATTGCACCATTGGCACGCATGGCTGTTTCCAGGCCACGCTGAGTTAAATTCAAGCGACCAATGAGTGGAATACGGCTATCAAAACCTTGGAAGATTACCTGATTACCAATATTGACCTGAACATCAGCACGAATATCCCATGGACGAGCGGATTTCAGGATTGCCAATTGGTCATCACCTTCATTAACAATACGTACATCAGAAGACACACCTACAACACTCGCTGTAGCTTCAGGCATAGAAATCAATGCGCGTGGCACATCGACTTTACCTTTAAGTGTAAGTTTCTTGCTCATTGGCAAAACATCTAATGATAAATCAGGCGTAACAACAGCAGTGATTAATGGTGCTTGGCGAACCAACAAATCCGAACCACTTAAATTCAACTGAATCCGAGGCTCATTTTTCCAGTCAATATCACCCGTTAATTTACCAACACCGCGACCACTGTTAAATGCACCATCAATTGTGGCATGGTTTTGTTGTACTGCAGAATACAACTGGATATTGGTCAAGTTCACAGGCAACGAAATCATACTGATTGAGCCGTTTTTCACTCGAATTTCACCATCCATCAATGGCTGACTCAATGTTCCATTAATTTTAGCAGCATAAGATAATGTACCGCCCATCGAACGTACATCTTGAATGAATGGTTTTAAAATTTTTAATTGAACCTGATTAAAAGCCACTTCACCACGAATTGGTTTATTGGCTTTATACGGATCAATAATAATATTGGCATAGCCTGTGCCAATATCAGGTGCTTTGGTGTCTAGGCGAATTTGTAAACCATCCGCAACACTTTTTGCAATTAAACCCACTTCATCATATTTCAAAGTCGATGCTAAATATTGAGGGTCTTCCGCAGACAGCCCTAACAAACCATCACGTGTCACTAAGCGTGCATCAATTTTCGGTTTAGCACCTTGTGCCCATGATGCTTTTGCATAACCATTCACCTTACCTGTGATGGCAAGACCTTCAGGCATAAATGCAGCAAAGTCATTCAGGTCAAGGTTTTTGGTCACAAACGAAACATTACCGCGCTTTTTATTTACACGAATTGGCTGATCAAAACATAATTCACTTTGCTGACTCATCCAACAATGTGCACCAACAAATAAATCTGATTGTGCCGTGTTATAAATAATTGAAGCGTTTTGACGCTGAACCAAACGTGTCCGTAACGAGTCAAAATCACCTTTTTGGATTTGCCCTAACCAATTATTTTGTGCGTTAAAACCACCCGCTAACTGTACGTAGAAACGCGACAATTTATTTTCAGCACTAATTTTTAACAAATGTGCATTCCGTGTACCTGCAAGTGAAATTTGTCCTTTCACAATCTCACGGTTATTACTACGTAAATTGTCCATGGTTGCAGTTAGTAAACTTGGTGTAGTTGCCGAGGTTGGTAACTGCCCCTGAACACGCATTTTCTTAACGCTAAATAAATTATTAAATGCAAAGTCGTCTACAGCAATATTGGCAGATGCTTGTAGTCGCGGTTGCGCTTGAACATTGAGATAACCATATGCACGACCACGTAATCCCGCATAGATTTCATAAAGTGCAGGAGCATTAATTTTAAGTTGTAGATTTTGAGCATTACCTGAGGCTTGAATTTGGTTATTGGCGTAGGCCAAAAGCAAATTATTCGCTTCAAATTGCTTCGGCATAAAGCCAGATTGGTTTGAATTAATCACCATTGCCAAGTTACCTTGACCACGTACAGGTTTGTTATTAATCATCCCTGCCAAATTCAAACGCTCGACTTGAATACGCTTTAATGCATCTGACCAAACACCACTGGTTTTTAAATTACCAGAAAGCTCACCACGTACATTTGAAGCAAAATAATGGGGTTTGAAATGCACCAATGATGCATTGATATTCCAACCTATGGCATTTTGTAAGCTTACCTTACCGTTGGCTGCAATCTTGCCTGCAATACCATTATGACGCAGCTCGGTAATATTAATGAGCGTAGGTGTGCCTGAAACCTTAAAGTTTAAACTGCCTTTACTTGCCTCAAGTTGACTCGCGTTTAGACCACCATCATAGTTCACCGCAAAAGCCTTGAAGCCACCGCCATGCTTTTCATCATGGAAGGTCAAGGCTGCCGTTGAGTTACCG
Source organism: Acinetobacter sp. YH01019 (assembly GCF_013420285.1). Taxonomy (NCBI): domain Bacteria; kingdom Pseudomonadati; phylum Pseudomonadota; class Gammaproteobacteria; order Moraxellales; family Moraxellaceae; genus Acinetobacter; species Acinetobacter sp. YH01019. Next base: position 51,609 of record NZ_VOYM01000016.1, on the reverse strand, counting down.
GTTAACTGCACAGTTTCTTTTTGCTGCGCTAAACGCCCTAACAAATTAATATCTTTTAATTGAATGATTTGCTGATTTGGTTTTGCATAACCACTGGCCTTTAACGAACCAGTCACCTGATCGACTGGCGCAGCTTCAGCAATACTTTGTGGGTTAAATTGCTGTGCTTGCAAATTGGCTTGCCATTTTAATAAACGTTTTTCATCTGGCAATTCCACTACCGCATTACCAGATAATTTGCCTTGATTTGCCACGTAGGTAAATGCGGGCACATTTAAGTTATTATTTTTTAAATTCAGTTTGGCTTGGTACTGACCTGCAGGGAGCAGACCCTTGTCATGACGCGATACTGATGTTGCAACATTAATATTTTGCTGACCTTCGGTTAAAGCCAATTGCACATTACCCGAAGCACTGCTTAACCAGCCCACATAAGGTACAGCACGATCAATATTTTTCCATGACACATCCAGTTGCATTGGTTGAGCTTTATTATTTTTTTCAGGATTTTGATCGAGTTTTACATTCCACGTTTCATACTTATCAAAATCCACCAAAGCAGTCAGATGCATACCTTTTTCAAGTGTACCTTTTGAAGCAATCGCGCTATCGAGGCTAACAGGTAAAAAATCCTGAATCACTTGCGGAATCAATTTGTCTTTCGGATTAATTTTATCTAAACGACCCTGCATATCCCAAGTAACATGATCTTTCCAGCTCACCACACCGCCAACATTGACTGCACCACCCATGACTTGGCCATTTAAATTGGTAATATCCAATTGATTGACTAAGTCGGTATGCATGATTGCCGTGTATTTACCTTCCGGAATATTGGCACCACTTAAATCTGTATCTAGATTTAAATCTAAGCGCTCAATATCGCCCTTAAATTTCGCCACACCATTTTTAGCAAATAGCTTTTGATCAGTGAGTAAAGGTAAATGGTAATTTCTAAATTTGAGTGCCCCAAACATTGGTACATGTTGACGCATCGGATGAACCACAGCCCAACCCGTCAGCAAGTCTGGCGTATGTGTTGCCACACCCGCTTGAATCGTATCTAGAGAACCTTTAGCAACCACTTGAATATCATGAATATTAAGGCTTTCACGTAAAGACGGTAGGTTTACAGTAGCCACAGCATCCAAAGGATACTTGCCTTCAAATTTCATATTTCCCGAGGCATTACGAACAGATAAATAGCCCATATCCATACGGGTATCTTTAAATTTCAGCTCAGTACCTGACCACAATGCTTCATTGAGTTCTATATCGTAAAAATCGACACCTGAACTATGCGTTTTAATCAACATGTGATCAAGATCAGCATGATCTACACGAAGTACAAAAGGCAGTCGAATTTCACTAAATGCAAAGGGTTTATCACTTGGCGGTGTTTTGGTAATGATTTGCAGATTTTTGACATCGGCACTATTGAGGTGAATTTCTTTATTAATAATCGCACGCCAACCTAATGTAATATCAGCACGATCAATTTTGACATCCACCGGTTTCAGTGTAACCAATACATTACGCAGAATAATTCCGCGCAATAAGTTACCGCCCTCATATTCATAATGAATAATTTTTTGACGTTCGAGAACACGATCCAGCAGAAACTTACTGCCTTTATCCGTAGAGAACATGACTGCCAATGCAGCCACCAAAAAAATAAGCACAAACACGAAGGTCAACATGACACTTCTGAAGATACGGCGCTTCTTCGGTAGTTGTTCTACCGGCGCTTCGTTTTCTTGTTCCTGCTGTTCGTGTTCAGCCATAAAAAACCCAAATCACCTAAAAATTATAATTGTGAGCCAATAAAGAAATGTAATCGAATCGGTTTACTGTCATCTGAAAGACCGGTTGCCACATCTAAACGAATTGGACCGATTGGTGATGCCCAACGGATACCAATACCAGCACTATATGCGGTTGGCGTATTAAATTCTTTATCGTAAGCATTACCAAAGTCACTAAATACTGCAGCGCGCCAACCTTCTTTAAACTGATAGTTATATTCAAGCGAACCCGTTGCAAGGACTTGACCACCAATTTTATAGCCATTTTCTTCCGCAGCGAGACTCTTATAGTCAAAACCACGAATGGTCTGGTCACCACCAGTAAAATAACGCAAGTTATAAGGTACTTTGGCAAAATCTTCAGTCAAAATATAACCTAAATCACTACGCCCAACGAACTGATGATTATCGTTCTCCCCAAGAGAATAAATAAAGCGCCAACCTGCATTTAAAATGGCCATATCAGCATCGGAAAGTAACTTTTCGCTACCTAGTTCAACTTTATAGGTCTGCTTAATCCCTTTACTTGGATTGACACGTTTATCCGAATCAGTACGCGAAATTTCATAACCAACTAAAAGTGATTGCTGTTCATTATTGGTATTTACCAAGAATGCATCAGGAATATCATCTGCTGGATTGAGTCCATCATTCGTAATTCGGTCTAAACGATAACGCAAACCAAAGGCATGCTGCCAACTTCCTCGTGGATTTTTAATAATACGGTCTGCACCCGCTACCGCAGATTCAATTAATAAATTCACACCTTGACCGACATCATCACGTTCTTCACGCTCATAACCACCGACTAAACTAATATAGTCGTTCAGCGGATGGTTATATGGAATGTTGTAACGACCATCAATCGATTGACGAATTTTAGATACTTCCATGTTGGCATCAAAAGAATGCCCACGTTTATTGACAATAGCACGACGATATTGACCACGCACACGCACACCCGTATCCGTACCAAAACCCGCACCAATTTCAGCACTATTTAACTTATCTGCATTTAAAGTCACAATGACAGGCACTTTCTTTTCTTCACGCGCTTGAGCTTGTAAACGTTCCTGCTCAGCTTGTTTAGCATCTTGAGTGTCTTGCAAAGAACGTAATTTAGAAGATTGATCTAGATCATTCACCCCAGTAAATTGATCTTCATCAAAGACTTTTTGAGTGACTTCCTGATTCGAAGCAACTTCTTTTTTATCTTGTACCTGTAATGAACTTTCAGACAACTTGTTTTGATCGACTAAAGCTTGAATATCTGGTGGTAATTCTAAAGGTTTTTCAATAGGATCAGGACGTATTGCATCAACCAAGGTATAGTTAAAATACCGTGAGTTAGTCAAATTATTGGCCAAACCATTCACACGCCAAAAGGTATAATCCGCACCATCTTTCCATGTGACTAAGCTTTCTAAAATATCAGGATCGAGTGGAAATTCTTTTGAAGGGTCACTCATGCGGAATTCTACACCACCGAGTTTATAGCGCTCACCCGTTTCAAAGCGCATATTGATATCAGCAGTATTTTGTGGCTGCGCAACTTTTACATCGTGCAAACGCCAATATGAATCAAAATAGCCGTTATTGGTTGCCGCTTCATTAATTCGACTTTTGGTGAGTTCATAATCCCCATGATTAAGAATGTCACCTACTTCCTGATCTGGTAATACACCAATCACCTGAAATTGTGCTTGATTAGCGCCAGGCCCACTAAATTCGATATTTTGCTCAGCAATTTGAACTGGAGCATTGGGTGTGACTAATACGCGCACTTTACCGTTTGAGACTTTTTCAAACTTAAATTCAGCTTGATAAAAACCCACGGCCTGCGCAGCTTGATTGGATAAACTACGTAGCTGTGGCAAGGCAGACGGAAAATCGCTAAACGACTCTTGCGTGAAACTCGATAATTTACCCTTGATGTTCGCTTTTAAATCTTCAAGCGCAGCACCATAAGCTTTGCTGGTTGTTTGACTGGTATTATGTGCCGATGTAATTTCAACATCAGCACTAATGCGTTCAACCTTTGCTGTATTGAGCTGTCTTGGTGGACGAATCTTATACAAGAGTCGTTTAAAAATCCCTGGCTCTGCATCATCTTCAGGTTCAGCATTATTCAATTCATTTAAAGTATTGGCCTCTTCATTTCGAGTCGCCACAATTTCTTTATCCGAACGTATTTCGCCCATCAATTGATCAATGTTGACTGGTGCTTGGTTGATCTCTAAAAGTTCTTTTTGAGTAATATCAGCAACTATCACTTCAGTTTGCTGAGTCGAACGATATTCTTGTGCCTGACGTTTTGCTTCTTCTGCAACCTGAAAGATTTCATTTGCCATGTTTTGATCAACAGGTGTTACGGGCAAGTTTTCTAAATCTTCAAACTCAATCGGCTTAAAGGCTTCAATTGGTGTAGAGTTCTGTTGCTGTTCTTGCAACATTTTCATGCTGTCGACCGTCTCTTCAGGCTCATGCATACTTTCAATTTTTTCGATGGCTTCAGGTGTAGAAATACCCTGCTTTACAGCCTCGTTCTTGATTTCAGAGACAATCTCTGCTTTTGTGTCTGTCAGCTCAGTTGTGTTTTGTTGCGTTTGGGCGAAACTCTGCTGAGCACACAAGCTTAAAAAGATGCTCATGTACAGGCTTTTATTGCTATGATGCTGTCGTATGCAGTGTGCCATACTGTGGTGAAGCATTGTTTTTTTAAACGTGATTTTTGCAGGCATAGCAAACTCTAACAAATTTCATTATGTAATGGACTAAATCAACCAATCGGTGAGCTCAAGATCTTATATCTATTGGTTTTTCGTCATCTCCAAACTCAAAAACATATTACATGATTTTTTTAGAGATTTTACCAATCACTCACATTTCTTAATAAAACTTAATGTAGCAAGACGCTTATGAACAAGAATGAACATCTGTTAGGTACACGCCGTTTCCTACCTATGTTTTTGACCCAATTTTTTGGGGCACTCAATGACAATGTGTACAAACAGGCGCTGCTTTTAGTCATCACTTATGGCTTGATCCAACAACAGGCGCTGCCAATTAGTACGCTCAACAATTTGGCTGCTTTATTATTCATTTTACCCTACTTTATTTTTTCAGCGACAGCAGGTCAGATCGCCGATAAGTTTGAACGTTCACAACTTGTTCGTGGAATCAAAATATTAGAAATTATCATTATGCTGATCGGAAGTATTGGCTTCATCACAGGTCATTTGTGGTTACTTTTGCTGGCATTGTTCATGATGGGGACGCACTCAACTTTCTTTGGTCCGATTAAATACGCGATCTTACCAGAAATTTTAAAACCCAATGAATTGATGTCGGGTAATGCCTTGTTCCAATCTGGCACATCTATGGCCATTTTATTCGGGATGATCTTGGGTGGTGCCGTCATTGCATCATCACATGGCAATTTAACGTGGATAAGTCTGACGGTTCTCACCATTGCTGTCTTAGGCTATTTATCGAGTCGTTTTATTCTTAAACAAAATGTCACTACTCCAGATTTAAAAATTGACTGGAACTTTTTCCGTACCAGTTATCAAACCATGAAATATGCCAAAAGTTTGCCGCTGATTTTTACCATTTTATTGGGGAACTCTTGGTATTGGTTTTATGGTGCAACCTACCTCACCCAAATTCCACAAATGACACAGCAAAACCTACATGCATCAGAAAATGTCGTGAGTTTATTACTGACTTTCTTTTCTGTCGGTGTCGGTGTTGGTTCATTACTTTGTCGTAAGATTGGCGGTAGTCAGGTAAATATTAAAATGGTGCCGATTGGTGCCGTTGGCTTAACCATTTTCGCACTGTACTTAGCAGTGAGTCTAAGTTTTGTACCTACTCATACCGGCCCACTTATTACCTTATCGGAAGTATTTCACCAAGGGTGGAGCTATTACCATGTAATGATCGCAGTGACTTTATTGGGGATTAGCGGTGGTTTTTACATTGTTCCACTGTATGCCATGATGCAAGCCTATTCACCTCGCTCACATCGTGCCCGTGTAGTTGCAGCAAACAACATTTTAAATGCCGTTTTCATGGTATCTTCTGCTATATTTTCTATTATCATTCTGAGCATATTAAAGATTGATATTAAAATACTTTTCTGCATAACTGCGGTACTGAGTGCGATCTTTTGTATTTGGTTACTTATTCGCATTAAACCCTTGCTTAAAACTTCGCAAGTCTCTCTGGAGGATTAATCCATGCGTCAATTTACTGGTGTCGACAAACTTATTCATTCCTTTGACCAAGCCTTACGTAGTTTAGTACCTGGGGCGACTGCCGCACATCGAGAAAACCCTGCCAATATTGAAGAAACACAATTAGCAGTGAGTGAAGCGCGTCATGTTGCAGGTTTAATGCGGGTCAATCATAGTGGTGAAGTATGTGCACAAGCGCTCTATCATGGGCAAGCACTGACAGCAAAACTACCGAATGTACGCCGCGAAATGGAACAAGCAGCGATTGAAGAACAAGACCATCTAGCATGGTGTGAAGACCGCTTAAAAGAATTAGACAGCCATACTAGCCTGCTCAACCCTGTTTGGTACGGCCTTTCTTTTGGAATGGGCGCATTGGCGGGTATTGCCGGTGATAAATACAGCTTAGGTTTTGTCGCTGAAACTGAGCGCCAAGTGAGTCTGCATTTAGAAGACCATATTCGACAATTGCCAGAGCAAGATGATCGTTCACGTAAAATTTTAGTGCAGATGAATGAAGATGAACTTCATCACCGTGATACAGCGCTCAATGCAGGTGGCGTAGACTTACCTACTCCTGTCCGCATTGCGATGACAGGTATTTCTAAGCTAATGACCAAAACCAGTTATTACATTTAATAATTTTCTAATGATTGTCGCTGAGTTTTATAAATAGTGAACAAAAAGCCTGCAATAATGCAGGCTTTTTCATAGGTAATTTTTTGACTTTAATACAACAATTCCTTCGCCATCAAAACAGTTTATAGGATGCCATCGACTTGGTGTAAACCAATCAAAATTCAAACTATAAAGTTGTGCAGTGGACGGATAATCTGCTCCACTTAACTCAAGCAGCCATCCTGCCGGACAAATTTCTTTTTGGTTATTCATCATAACGGTTTGATCATGTACCAACTCAAGCAATAAATGACGATGAAGCTCAAAAGCAATCACATCAAATCCAGCCAATTGAACAGGTTGTGGGAAGCGAGCTGATGTTAAACCTTGACGAATATCAGTCATCTGTTCAAGAGAGTAGTCGGTTTCAAATGATCGGTTAATCCACGTGCCTTCAGGCAGTACAACCTCTCCAAAGTTTAAGGGTTCCTGCAACTGTATATAAATTTTCTTTTGATGCTGCCACTCTGCATAGTCAGAACTAAGATCTGAAATCACGAACAATCCAAGCGTTACTGCAACAAATAAAGGAAAAAACAATACGCCAGATAAACCAATTTTAAGTGCCGCATTTACTTTATATGGTCGATTTTTTTGCTTTTTATACCAATTATTCCAACTCAACCAAATCGCAATGACGATAAATAGCACCAAAATCGCAAAGCAAATAATAAGGAAACCTCCCGCACCTGCACCATAACCTAAGCCCATATTGCTCTCACTAAATATCCCTTTAAATCTTTTAATTATGTTTTGACGACTTTATCAGATCAACCACTTGCACTTTATCAATGTTGATGATGCTTACGCCACCACTTCAACACCGTATAGAGCACACGGAAGAATAAGCACGCACACCTACAGCAATAGGTAAAATGGTTCTAAAACCCCAAGCAAAACGCATAAATAAAATGGACAAAATAGGATAACGTTCTATAAACTGGCTCGCACGATCAAATTTTTGTGCAAATTCCGCATTCAATTGGATAAGTTTTTGCCCATAGCGAGCGCCCATTTGATAATAAAACTGATCACCAATAAAACTGCCTAGTATCGCCACCGCAATCAACATTGGAAAATGAAGTATGTGTTGATGGACGGCGTAGGCGCCAATCATCAGCACTGTTTCTCCTTCAAACTATGTGCCAATAAAAATCGCAATATAGCCATAGTGCTGAATCAGATCCGTCCAGTTCATATTCTTTTTTTTAGACTTAAAAGCGTAATTTAACCCTGCTAATTACCTTATGCTAGCGCATAAAATAAAAGGATTGAATGCTTTTTGTTATTAAAGTTCGAATTACGTTGATGATAAAAAGCTTTAGGTAATACTTTTTAACCTGCTAAAAGCTGTTGGCAATTCACCATGGGAAATTGATGAGCAACGTGCTTAAACATTTCATCTTGCCAAATATCAAACATTGGAATTTTTACATCTAAAGCCAAAGGGAGTTTTTTTGGATTAAATTGCATGTGCGCTAAACTTTCGCCCCACGCAATCAAATCCATATCCAATGCAATATTATGTGATGGACGAACACGACCTGAATCTGTTTCTATTTTTTTGAGTAAGGTGCTGATTTCTTCAACAGATAAACTACTTTTCACCAAACATGCTGCATTCCAATAATCCGCCCCAATGCCATCACGACAAGGAATCACATAAATTTTGGAAAATTCAGCATGACCCAAAGCCTGAATTTGACGTAAAGCCAGTTTTAAATGGGGTTTTGGATTGAAATTACTCGCCAGAGCTAGGGCGAAAATCGTTTCGGTGGCGTTCAAGACGAATTCCTACAGAATTGGCTTGCGCGATAATGGCAGGCTTTCGGATGGTAATCATAATAGATTCGACACTTGGATAGGTAGAAAAAAGTGCATCTAAAACCAGTTTTGCCGCATGTTCGATCAATTTTGGCTTCGCTTCTTGAATGACTTGCGCAGAAATCTCACAAATTTCAGCATAATTAAGCGTGTCGTCAAGTTCATCTGAATTCGAAGCTTGCTCTAAATTGTTATTGATCGTCAGGTCAAGCATTAAAGGCTGAATAATCTGACGCTCCCAATTAAAACAGCCAATCACTGTTTCAACTTTCAGGCCTTCAATAATAATTGCGTCCATTTGATCACTCGACAATATAATATTTTAACAATCTTCCTTAATCCCTCTTTAGACAAAGGGACTTTTCATTACTTATAAAATTAAGAAATGAAGCATCCTCCCTTTCTTTAAGAGAGGATGGGGAGGAATTAAATTAATGCTTTAACAATAAATTTGGGTCAATAGTCTGCACCATTTGAATACGCTGGTCTGCATAAATATCAGTATAAGGTGCAAGGATGCGCATAAAGCGATCGAAGTACAACATTTGTTTGAACAGCAAAGCAAAATCACGTGGGAAACGGATACCGTGACGTTCACCCACTTGTACCATGTCCATCATAATGTCATTTAAGTCGGCTGGATTAGATGTTAGCAATTCTTGCGGATCTGCCAACAACACGCCGCTAAATAAGCGTTCTAAATCGGCCGCCAAAACTTGCGTATCAATTTGCACTGCGGTCATGCCCATTTTAAGCATGTTTTCCGCCATCAAGTTGTAATCGGTTTTTTGCAGTGCATCCATAAAGGCTATACACGCTGTCCACACTTCAGGTTTTAACTGGCCAACGATACCAAAGTCAATAAAGCCTACACGACCATCTTCAAGCAGCATCAGGTTGCCAGCATGTAAATCAGCATGGAAACTATTACACAGCATTAAACTACCAAACCATGTATTCATGGCAGTCACCAAGACTTGCGATGGATCTTTAGCAACTTTTTTAACCACATCAAAATCTGTTAGCGGCACACCATACAAACGCTCCATGGTCAGTACACGACGAGTTGAATATTGATGATAAACCTTAGGTGCAGTCGCCGCTTTGTTTTGCGTCACATTTAGATAATTAACAAAATCATCTAGGTTTTGTGCTTCTTCAATGAAGTCTACTTCACGCACCATGCGAACTTTAATTTCTTCGACAATATCTGCAAGTGAAGCAAATTTTACCTTAGGAACCGCTTTTTCAATTAGTTTGGTTGCCCAGTGCAATACGTTTAAGTCGGTATATAGAATTGTTTCTACACCCGGTTTTTGCACTTTAATAACGACATTTTCACCGCTAACTAACTTCGCTGCATGGACTTGTGCAATCGAAGCAGATGCCAACGGTGTTTCTTCGATTGAAGCGAAAATTTCATCTAAATTACGGCCTGCAAACTCTGAGGCAAGCACTTGTTGTACATAGCTAAATGGCAAAAATGGCGTTTGGTCTAAGCAACCTTGAAATTCTTCTACATATTCACGTGGAAATAATGAAGGTGTGCTGGCAATAAATTGCCCTAATTTAATATAAGTTGAACCCAAAGATTCAAAGGTTTCACGCATTAATTTTGCGTTACTTGGTTTTTCTGTCGCATATTTAAATCCGGCTTTCGCCGCGACCACTGCGGTTTCACCCATACGGGCAACCGAGCGTATTCCATCTAACCAGATATTGTTTTTCATAATGTCTTAGGAAAAAATAATTAAAGTGAGTGTAGCAAAAAATTCAGGCTTGCTGTTTTATCTTGCCTGACAGATTGGACAACTTGGATCTTTTTCAAAAGCCAAAATTTTCTGCTTCATGTTCAATCCATCCCAAAGCAAAAGTTTTTGTTTAAGCACTGTCGTACCTAACCCCAAATACAACAATGCATGATGTGCTTGTAGACTAGCCATGACATTTGGCGTGGTCGCCAGTACCCCAGAATCCGCACAGCGTAAACTTTCACTGGCATGCTGTTCTTTAGGAAATAAACATTCATAGCACGCAGAAGCTGCTTCGACCATAAATAACTGACCTTGAAAGCCAATAGCTGAGGCGCTGATTAACGGTACCGCATGCTGGTAACATTGCGCATTAACCAAATAGCGCGTCGTAAAGTTATCGCATCCATCTAAAACCAAATCTTGCGCAGCGATGAGATGTTCAGCGTTAGACGCATCTAGCTTTACAGTATGTGCAATGACACGAATATGCGGATTAATTGAGCCTAAGCGCTTAGCCAGTATTTCCGATTTATAGAAACCTAAATCTTGTTCTGTATAAGCAATTTGTCGCTGTAAATTACTAATTTCAATTTGATCAGCATCAATGAGCGTGATTTGCCCAACCCCCGCACGAGCCAACAGTTCTGCTGTGGTGCAGCCTATACCGCCACACCCCACAATTAACACATTGGCAAGTTTAAGTTTTTCTTGGGCTTCTAAGTCCCAGCCATCCAATAAAATTTGACGACTATAGAAGTGCATTTCCGCTTCGCTTAATTCCATCTCTGCATCTAAATCGAGCTGTGCATCCATGTTCTGCTATCTCATTTAATACATAAAACCGAGGTCATTATAACGAGCAATCCAAACATAAGGATGAAAAATAAATATTGAATTTTGCAATGAAAATTTAAGTATTCACATTTTAAACAAAGCCTGAATACTTTGTTCAATTGTCGTATTTACCTGCTGCATATCTATCTTTCGATTTAAAAATAGTAAATCAACAAAAGGTTTGGAAATAGTCGCACCAAATAACATATCCGCTATGATATCTGCATTTAAGTTCAATACAAATTGAGCACTTGGAATATAACTCACAGCATGAATCAAATGATTTCGGCTTTTTGCTATGCCTTTTTCATAAAAAGTATCACTGATCCCGTCAACACCCACACGCTCTGCAATCGCAAGTCTGCACAACTTAATATGGCGCTCGGAAAGGACATGCTCAGCGATTTTCTTCAGTTGATTTTGTAAGGCCAACACTTTGTCTGCACTATTGGTATCAAAAGCATCTTCAGTCCAAATATAGGATGACTCAACCAATGAAATCAGCAGTTCACGTTTATCAGAAAAATACACATATAACGTTTTTTTAGACATGCCTGCTGCGGTCGCAATTTCAGACATGGTGACATTTTCAAAACCCTTCTCTCCAAAGAGTTGTTCTGCAATAGAAAAGATTTCTGTACGCCGCTGTTCTGCCGACATGACCAAAGGACGGCCTAGTTTTGCCAATGCTGCTCTCCTTGACTTAAGAAACCAACAGGTTTCATAATGCGCCGTTTTCCACAAGATTCGACCACATTATGACAGCATCAAATACACGTGCAATGCCCATACTCATTGCGTTACTCGCAACCATTGGCCCGATAGGTATTGATATGTACCTACCAAGCATTCCCGCTATGGCAGCGTCTTTAGGAAGTAACGAAGGTGCGATTCAACTGAGTTTGATGACATTTTTTGTGGGTTTAATGCTTGGTCAGCTAATGTACGGTCCACTATCAGACAAATTTGGCCGTAAACCGCTTATTTACTTAGGTTTAAGCATTTATATTTTAGGCTCGATTGGCTGCGCGTTTGCAAAAAGCGTTGAACAATTGCAATACATTCGTTTTATTCAAGGTTTAGGTGGCTCAATTGGTATGGTGATTGCTTTTGCTATTATTAAAGATCAGTTTCAAGGCCCAGCAATGGGCAAAATGATGTCGATGGTTTTAGCGATATTGGGTCTATCACCGGTGGCAGCACCCCTAATTGGCGATGGTTTACAGGCTTTAGGTTCATGGCGAAATATTTTTATTTTCCTAGCCGTATATGCTGCGATTGTATTGGCTGCTGTTGCTGTGCTGCTCCCAGAAACACGTCAAGTAGAATTGCGCCAACAATTCAAGCTTTCCCAAACCATCAAGTTATATGGGCAAATTATCACGGATCGTAAGTTCATCATTTATGCCCTCACACTGTGTATTGCTCAAGCAGGTTTCTTTGCCTATATCGCCGGTTCAGCTAGCGTATTTATTAGTGAATATCGACTCAGTTCAACCCAATTTAGCCTACTGTTTGCATTGAATGCATTTGGTTTAATTGCTGCGGCCATTTTAAACCCCAAAGTACATGAAAAATTTGGCCCACTAAATGCCTATAAAATTATGAATATCAGTTTCTTGCTTATTATGGCTGTACTGATAATCGCGCTATGCTTAGGCTATTCGAATTTAGTGATATTTTGCATCTCACTATTCATTGCCGTTGCACTGTTAGGTTTCATTATGCCTACGGGCAGCCAATTGGCTCTCATGTTCCAACATAAAAATGCTGGAACAGCATCTGCTTTATTAGGTGCATTACAATTTGGCTTTGGTGCGATCATTACGACTTTAACAGGTACATTTAGCAGTTTTGGCGGCTTAGGTTTAGTCACGATCATGTTTGCCTGTGCATTGATATCTGCACTGCTTTGCCTCATTACATTTCCCAAACAGTTACCGATGTCGCAGCATTAAAATGGCAAGGTAAAAAATAGGTTTCGACGCAAAATAGAGATAAGAAAATAGAAAAAGGCTGCATTTACGCAGCCTTTTCTTAGATCAATCTGAGACTAAATTTAACTGACCTTTTGCATAAATTGAGCTTTAGCTACTTCTTGTTGCTTCAATAAATTACGCTGAATTTTACCGCTCGATGTTTTTGGTAAACCTTCAACAAATTCTATTTCTTTCGGATAGGCATGTTTCGATAGTCGTGAACGTACATAGGCTTGTAGTTGATCCATCAATGCAACACTTGCTTGATATTGTGGTTTCAAGACCACGAATGCTTTGACAATTTCAGTTCGCTCAGGGTCTGGCTTACCGACCACAGCTGACTCTAGAACTTCTTCGCATTCCAACAAAGTACTTTCTACATCAAAAGGCCCAACACGATAACCTGACGTTGTAATTACATCGTCTGCACGACCAATAAAATCTACTCCACCTTCTTCATTTAACTTAACCGTATCGCCAGTTATGTAATAGTTACCGACAAAGGCTTTACGGTTATTGCCACCATAACCTGTGAACCACATTAAAGGAGATTGAGCACAATCCATCGCCAGTGTCCCTACACCACCACGTTCCACTTCTTCATAGTCTGCATTTAATACAGCAAAACGATGCCCTGGAATGGCAAAGCCTGCTGAACCGACTTTTTTGTAGTGCTCTAAAGCATGATGATTGGCAATCACCATACCAAGTTCAGTTTGTCCATATTGATCATAAATATTGACATTCAGATCATGGTTGAACCACTGAATGACTTCTGGCGTAAGTGGTTCACCCGCACTACTCACTACACGTAAATGTGACTTGATGGTTTCATCAAACTTCTCTTTAAAGCCAAAGAACATGCGAAAAGCCGTAGGTGAACCGGTTAAATTACAGACTTTATATTTTTTAATGATTTGAACCGCATTGTCTACACTAAATGCTCGTTCATCCATAATGATGCTGTGACCTAAGCTAAGTGGGCCTGTAATACCGTAATATAGTCCATAGGCCCAACCAGGGTCTGCTAAGTTCCAAAAGCTGTCTTCTTCACGCAAATCCACAGCATGAGTCATATAACCTTTAAACGCCAAAATTGCTTTATTCGGAACAGGTACTGATTTCGCCAGGCCCGTTGTGCCTGAAGTAAACATCATCAAAAATTCATCATCAAATGTACGTGCTACAGAACTAAAAGTTGTTGTCTCTTTGCCAAGTTCAGTCCAAAAATCAGCATCGGTATGTAAGGCACCTTTAGCATGAACTGTCAAAATATGTGGCAGATCAATATTGTTTAATTTTGGACGTTGTTCTGAATTGGTCACAATCAATTTGGTTTGTGCCGTCTCAACACGATGCTCAATTGCTTTAGATTCAAAAGCCGTAAATAAAGGCTGATAAATCGCACCAATTCGCCAAGTTGCCAAAACCGTAATGAGTAAAGCAGGAGTACGCGGCAATAACCCCGCAATGCAATCCCCCTCTTTCAAACCAATTTTATTTAAATAGTTTGCAAGTTGTGCTGAAACAGCATCCAGTTGTTCAAAACTCCATTGCTCTGATTCGCCGTTCTTTCCTTCCCAAATCAGCGCTGAACGATTTTCACCAACATAGCGACCACAACATTCATCATAGGCGTTTATCGCTTTTGCAGTACCAACCAATTGCTCTTGAACCATTTTTTCAAAATTAAAATCTAGATATGCCTGATCCAGTGTCTTCATTTCGACAAACTCCTATCCTGTATTATTTCCCAAAGCTGCCTGCTTTGCATTTCCATTTATTTTGTTGTTGTAGCGCTTTGTACTTACATCACATCCATTGCGATATAGGCTCAAAGTTTTGCGTTGCTTAGCTTGTAGTAAAGCAACAATGCAACGCTTTTTTACTGTTTATATGCTTAGTTAAACCTGTTTAAAATGACCCTGCAATTTCCATAAATGTCATTTAGCTTGCAGGGTTTGAACATCGACTAAAGTCTACTTTTTAGACAAATTAATATTTTTTATATGAATTAAACTTTGGTGACTTCACGTGCAATCACCAACCTTTGAATGTCAGATGCACCTTCATAAATTTGACTAACACGCACATCACGATAGATACGCTCTACAGGAAAATCAGATACATAACCATATCCTCCGTGGATTTGAATCGCATCTGAGCAAACACGCTCAGCCATAGTAGAAGCAAAAAGTTTAGCCATTGAAGCTTCTTTTAAGCATGGTAGACCTGCATCTTTTAATGTAGCTGCATGAAAAATCAGTTGACGAGCTGCTTCAATTTGCGTTGCCATATCTGCTAAGCGAAATGCCACCGCTTGGTGCTGCACAATTTCTACGCCAAAGGCTTTACGCTCATTGGCATATTCCACAGCTGCATCAAGTGCAGCGCGTGCCATCCCCACAGATTGTGAAGCAATACCAATACGGCCAGATTCTAAATTAGACAAGGCAATCTTATAACCTTCGCCTTCTTGACCTAATAAACTGTCTGCTGGAATGCGGCAATTATCTAAAATAATGGTCGCCGTGTCCGAACAGTGCTGCCCCATTTTTTCTTCTAAACGCGATACAATATAACCCGGTGCATCGGTAGGCACCAAGAAACAAGAAATGCCTTTTTTCCCTGCCGATTTATCCGTTACAGCAAAAACCAATGCGACTTGAGCGTGCTTACCCGTAGTAATGAACTGTTTCGTGCCATTTAGCACCCATTCATCGCCAACACGTTCAGCTTTACACTCCAAGGCGCTAGCATCTGAACCGACTTGTGGCTCAGTTAAACAAAAGCAACCTAACCATTCGCCAGTCGCTAATTTTTTTAGATATTTTTCCTTTTGTGCTTCTGTGCCATAACGCTGAGTAATGCCACACGGTAATGAATTTTGCACACTCACAATTGTTGAGATTGCGCCATCACCTGCAGCAATTTCTTCTAGTGCGACTACAAGCGATACATAATCAAGTCCTGCTCCGCCCCATTCTTCCGATACAGTCATACCGAGCGCGCCAAGTTCTCCTAGCTCTTTGAGTTCTTGCGCTGGAAATGCTGCCGTCTTATCTCGTTCTGTGGCAGTTGGTTTCAGTTTTTCTTGCGAATAGCTTCGCATCATGTCCTGAACCATCTTTTGTTCATCATTTAAAATCATGAGAGCTCCCTTACATATTTTTTAAAAATTATTTTTTCTAATCACGGTGTTTGTCTTAATGTAACGGCGACATGGATGTCGCCCGTGAAACTGAGATACAAGGATGTATCTTCAGTTTTACAAAGGATTTTTGTTTCTTTTGATCCGTCAAAAGAAAATGAAAGCGCCTAAACTGGTATTTAAATTTCCAATAGGTATCGGCAGCCATGCAGTCACATCAGTGTATGAATGCCTAAAATTATTTAGGCTGCATCCGAATCGCACCATCTAAACGAATCACTTCACCATTCAAATAACTATTTTCAAAAATATGCGAGACCAATTTTGCAAACTCTTGAGGCTTTGCTAAACGAGGTGGAAAAGGCACCATTTGCCCTAAAGCATCCTGAACATTCTGCGGCAAACCCTTTAACATTGGTGTTTCCATAATGCCCGGCGCAATCGTCATCACACGAATCGACTCACGTGCCAATTCACGCGCTAAAGGTAAAGTCATTGCAACCACTGCACCTTTTGATGCTGCATAAGCACTTTGTCCAATTTGACCATCAAAAGCAGCAACAGAGGCCGTATTCACAATCACACCGCGCTCTTCTTCACCTGCCTTTAACTCATATTTAGCAATCAACTGCGCCGCATAACGCAGCATGTTAAATGTACCGCTAACATTAATCTCAAGTACTTTTTGGAACATCGCCAAATCATGCAAACCGTCACGGCCTAACACTTTTGCCGAAGGTGCAATCCCCGCGCAATTTACCAAACCATTCAATTGCCCATAATCTGCTTCAACTTGAGTAAAGAAAGCTGCTACTGCGGGCTCATTGGTTACATCTAACTGAACAAATTTCGCATGATCACCCAATTGGCGCTGCATCGCTTCGCCATGTTCTTGATTCATATCGACAATAATGACTTTGGCACCCTGTCCAATAAAATGTGTCGCAGTCGCTGCACCTAGACCTGATGCGCCACCCGTTACGACAAAAACTTTTCCTTGAATATTCATCTGATTTCCCTATGACGATGGTTTCTTATAAATTCGACTTAAGATGCAGAGTAAACACAGAATTTATTCAGTACAATTTCCAAATGCTGCATCTTGAATGATGTATTTGGACAATCCTGAACATGGACGTATCAGCACTTATGCCTAAATTAGGACTTGAATACAGTAAAGGAACCATTTCTATCGACCTCGTGCATGAAGCACTACACGATGCACGAATGCAAAATATGGATATAGCTTTGATTCTGCAAAAGTCTGGCATTCCAGCAGAATTACTAAATTCAAGTAAAACACGCGTTTCCGTTTCGCAATACGCTGCGCTTTGGACGCACTTATCTGATGCTATGGATGATGAGTTTTTTGGCATGGATAGCCATGCTATGCGCCGTGGCAGTTTTAAACTGATGTCGAAAATGGCAATGCAAAACGCAACTTTAGGTGATGCACTCAAACAAATGCTGCAATTTTTAAATCTACTTTTAGATGATTTAAGGAGCACACTGACTGTCGAAGAAAACTACGCTTATATCGTCATTTATGATCAGAAAATCACCCCAAAGCGAATGTTTTGTTATGCAACTTATTTGATGTTAATCCATGCGGTGATGTGCTGGCTGAGCGGCCAAAGGGTCATATTGAATCAAATTCAACTCAAATGTACTGCGCCTGAAAATGATCAGGATTATAAAGTTCGTTTTTGTGAAAACGTTCAATATCAATGCAGTCATAATTACATTCAGTTTGATGCCAGTTATTTAAACCTTGCGATTAAACAAGATCAGCGCTCTTGGTATCAATTTTTACAACAAACCCCAGAAAATCTATTGGTGCGATTTAAAAACCCGTATGCGCTGAGTAGTCAAATTCGCAAACAACTCTTACAAGTCTCACCTGCCGAATGGCTGGAATTAAATGAATTGGCTATAAACATGAATATGTCTGAAGCCACGATGCAACGTCGACTAAAAAGTGAAGGTGTGAGCTACCAGCAACTCAAAAATGATATTCGCCGTGATACAGCTATAGAATTACTCACACGTAGTGAGCGAAGTTTGCAAGACATCAGTGATGAACTGAACTTTCAAGAGCCAAGTGCATTCCACCGTGCCTTTAAAAAATGGACAGGTGTTAGCCCTGGAGCATATAGACAAAATAATATGGAATAATTCAATCCCCGATATTAGGTGTTGATGCGTCATCAAAGCAAAAAATAGATTATCTTTCACATATTCAAGAGCTTAAAAATCAACTAAAAGTAGACTGACCATTCATCCGAGCAGGTTTGCTGTTTTAGCCCAAATAGGTTATTTTTCACTCAATTTAAAGCACTTTTGCTTATTTGGCTGTATTCCAACTCCCTTGCATCTCCTTGAAAGGCTATCCCATGCTTAAGATGATTGATGTTCTTGAACAACAACTTGTTCAAAACTTTTCAGATTCCCTTTTCACTCAAACTGACGCAATCGATCAGCAATTTAATGAACACCTTAAAGCTGTTGCCGATATTGATTTACAAAATTTAATTTCTCAATTCTTTAGCACAGAAAATGCTTTAGATGTTGCTCATGCACTTGATATTCATGCTGACCAAATTGCAGATATACAAGCAGGTGCAGACTTAAAAGCTGAATCATTGGTTCAAGCAACCGCAAAAATTGTAGCGTATTGCTTAGCTGTTGAAACTGAAGCACTCGATCAAGTTGAAGTGTTTGATAGCTTGCAAGACTATCCTATGTAAGTCTGAGCTATACATAAAGAAAAAGCGGCTTATGCCGCTTTTTTTATACTTTTCTGATTTGAATATATTTAATCTTTCTTCAACTTTAACGCATTAAAAAGTCTAAGCATTTTTCCAGAACTTCTACGCAAATTTTGATATATACCTAATTGACGATTTAAACATGATATAAACTTAATATTTTTCATGAAGTTATAACCACTAAATCGCTTTATCGAAATTTTCTCAGTATTTAGCATTTTTTCTGTTTTGTATCCAAAATACTTTCATCGTATCTATGTGCACATAAATCAACATCTTATGTGAACGACATGACATCTGTTTTTAAACATTCAAAATTTATCTTCTCGGCAGTTTCACTCAGCTTACTCAGTTCAAGCGTTTTTGCTGCTTTACCATCAACGATTAAACTCGATTATGCCTACTATGCACCGACCAGTTTAGTGGTAAAAGATCAAAAATTACTGGAAAAAGCTCTACCAAAAACACAAATTAAATGGGTCTTTAGCCAAGGCAGTAATCGCTCACTAGAGTATTTAAATAGTGGTAGTGTCGATTTTGCTTCAACTGCAGGACTTGCAGCAGTACTGAGCCGCGCCAATGGTAGTCCAATTAAAACAGTGTATATCCAAAGTCAGCCCGAATGGACAGCATTATTAGTTGCAAAAAATTCCCCAATTAAGACTCTAAAAGATCTAAAAGGGAAAAAAATTGCAGCAACTAAAGGGACAGATCCTTTCATGTTTACCCTGCAATCTTTAGAGACTGTCGGCTTAAATAAAAAAGATGTGCAATTGGTGCATTTACAACATGCAGATGGCAAAACGGCACTTGAACGTGGTCAAGTCGATGCTTGGGCGGGTTTAGATCCATTAATGGCTTCAGCGCAAGTACAATCGGGCGCACGACTTTTATATCGCAATGTCGGATTTAACAGCTACAGTGTACTCAGCACTAAACAACAATTTAGCCAGCAAAGCCCTGAAGCTGTGGAAGCCGTAATTAAAGCCTACGAGCAAGCAAGAAAATGGGCAAAAGCAAATCCAGATAAATTGGCACAATTACTTGCACGTGAGTCGAAACTACCATTGGCTGTGGCAAAACTACAGCTCAGCCGAACTAATTTTGATCAAAACATCCCAACCGCTAAGCAAATTAATGCCTTGAAAAAATCTGGCAGCATTTTGACTGAAGAAGATTTAGTGCGTAAAGGCACCAATGTTAACCAAGTGATTGATCAATTGTTTGATGCCAAATATGCACAAAAGGTTGTGAAATAAGCATGTCGTTCTCTGCAACACAAAATAAAGCCATTGCATCGAGCTCGACCACAGATCACAGCAACACAAAGAAACCTTCAAAGATTAAAGCTGTAATTAAGGGTCTAACCATTCCCGTCATCTTACTAGTGCTGTGTGAAATATTAGTACGTCAAGGTGTGATTGAACCCTACCTACTCCCTGCACCGAGTAGTCTATGGCAATCCTTCCTTGAACTGTCCGAAGGCGAACTATGGCAACATATTTGGACCAGTACATGGCGAGTGTTTTTAGGCTTTTTTGTTGGTAGCGGTCTAGCTCTGATCTTTGCATTATTCGTAGGCTTAAATAAACAAGCGGAAGCATTTTTAGAACCGAGCTTTTCTGCAATTAAATCCATTCCAAGTTTGGCTTGGATTCCACTGTTACTGCTTTGGCTTGGAATTGATGAATCTTCAAAAATTACCTTGATTGCGATAGGTGCATTTTTCCCAACTTACACCAATACAGTTGCTGCGATTCAAGGTGTAGACCGTAAACTTATTGAAGTTGCGCAAGTTTATCGCTTGAAATATTTCAGACAAATTCGGGAAATTATTTTACCTGCTGCCTCACCGGGAATTTTAACCGGACTACGTAACAGTCTGAGTTTGGCATGGATGTTTATGATTGCCGCTGAACTCATCGCTGCAACACAAGGTATTGGTTATTTACTCAGTGATGGACGTGAAACTTCGCGACCAGATATTGTAATTATTGCCATTATCTTATTGGCAGTATTGGGCAAAATTTCTGACAGCATAATGAAATATATCGAGCAATACTTGCTGCGCTGGCGTGATGTGGTGAAATAATTTTTATTGTTGATTGCACTTGATAAAAAAGCACAGCATTAGAAATAATAAAACAAAAATAAAGCGCATTGATTGCGCTTTATTTTTTAACTATTAGATGAAGATAAGACTTTTAACAGATTTTAGTGCTGCCATTGCCCCAAAGTTACACGGTCATTACCACCATAATCTTTGACGGTACGTACTTCACGATAACCTGCTTGCAAAAATAAATGACGAACCGCCTCACCTTGATCATAACCATGCTCAAGCACCACCCAACCATGCACAGTTAAATGTTTTTTGGATTGAAGAATAATTTGTTCAAGATCTGCAAGACCATGATTATCAGCAACCAAAGCACGTTCAGGTTCTGTCGCCAAATCCTTCATGTGTACATCATTGGCATCAATATACGGCGGGTTCGATACAATCACATCAAAAAATGCACGGCCAAATGGTTTTAACCAAGAACCCAATACAAATTGCACATGTTCAAGATCATGCTTCTTGGCATTAAACTCAGCAACTTCTAGGGTTGGCTCATAAATGTCTGAAGCTGTAACGATCCAATCTGGACGTTCACTCGCCAAAGACAGCGCAATTGCACCCGTACCTGTGCCCAAGTCAACAACACGCGCATCCTCAGGCAACTCTAAACGAAGTACAGTTTCAACGAGCACTTCAGTATCAGGACGTGGCACCAAGGTATCTTTGGTCACTTTTAAATCCAAAGTCCAAAATGGTTGCGAGCCTGTCACATAAGCCAAAGGTTCACCTGCGGTAATACGTGCAAGACTTTCAACATAGAGTTGTTCTTGTTCGGCAGTCAGCTCTTGATCTTTTTTCATGATTAAATCAAAAGAATCAATTTTGGTGATGTGCTCTAACAACCACGCATTTTCCTGACGTTCATAGCTTTCAGGTTCACCACGATAGGCTAAAGCCTGTGCAATATTCATTAGCCACCATTCTGCTGTGCTAATAATGCCAACTGATCAGCTTGATATTCACGATGTAAGCTATCTAACAATTCGGTTAAATCACCTTCCATCACGCTATCTAACTTATATAAGGTTAAGTTAATACGGTGATCAGTCATACGACCTTGCGGATAGTTATAAGTACGAATACGCTCTGAACGGTCACCCGAACCCACCAAGTCACGGCGCATTTCAGAAGTTGCCGCATCAGCTGCCGCACGTTTAGCATTTTCTAAACGTGATACCAATAACGCCATAGCCTTAGCTTTGTTTTTATGTTGTGAACGTTCGTCCTGACATTCAACGACTGTACCTGTTGGTAAGTGTGTAATACGTACCGCAGAGTCAGTTTTGTTAATGTGCTGACCACCTGCTCCAGATGCACGGTAAGTATCAATACGAAGTTCAGACGAATTAATTTCGACTGTCGTATCTACATCAATTTCAGGCAGAATCGCAACAGTACATGCAGAAGTATGAACACGACCTTGCGACTCAGTCGCAGGTACACGTTGTACACGATGAGCACCGCTTTCAAACTTCAAACGACCGTAAACGCCTTCGCCATTAATTAGGCAAATAACTTCTTTATAGCCGCCATGCTCACCTTCATTTTCTGAAAGCACTTCAATACGCCAGCCTTGCGACTCAGCATATTTACTATACATACGGTACAAGTCACCTGAGAAAATTGCAGCCTCATCACCACCCGTTCCCGCACGAATTTCCAAATACGCAGAGTTGGCATCGTTCGGATCTTTTGGAATCATTAAAATATTTAAATCAGCTTCAAGCTGCGCAATCAAAGCTTTATTTTCTTTGATTTCCTCAACTGCCATTTCTTTAAAGTCTGGATCCGTTAGCATCACTTCAGCAGTTTCAATATCTTCTTCAGCTTGACGATATTTTTTCCAAACATCAGTAATTTCGGATAAATCACTATGCTCACGTGACAATTGACGGAAGCGCTTATTGTCAGAAATGACTTCTATATCCGCCAATAATGCATTTAATTCTTCGTGACGGTCAGAGAGTTGATCTAATCGTAAACGTAACGATTCTTTCATTTTTCAAAAAATCTCAATACACAGGCTCATCCGCCAATAATGCACGGTTATGCCAAATTCAAAATAATGCGGCTAGTTTACCGACTCTAGATTGGAAATGACATATTATTTATTCCAAGCATTGCTTTAAGCCCTGATTTTAGGAAGTGTGAACTGCATCACTCCTACTTTTCTCCACAAAGTTGCTGCTAATTTCGGCATATTCACTGCTATATTCACATTATTAATAAAACTCATACAAAGTGGTCACTCAAAGCATCAAATAAGGATAAAGCTCTCCATATTTATGCAGAAGTTATTTGTTACATTTAGCTCCATCGAATTGATGAAAAATAATAGTCCTGAACTTTGGGACATGGAGTGAACGATGAAACTGAATACTCTTTTAATGACAGCGACTTTAGCGACTGCTTCTATGTTCACTGTTTCTGCTCAAGCAGATAGTACAACTCGCGTTGCAGCTGCAAGTGCGCTCGGTAGTGTTGCAGGTACTGCAATTGGTAAAAACATGGGCGGTAATACTGGTGCAACAATCGGTGCTGCTTTAGGTGGTGCAGGTGGTGCTGCTGTAGCAAGTAACAAACGCAACCGTACTGAATCAGCTATCGGTGGTGCATTAGGTGGCGGTACAGGTTACACCGTTGGCAAAAGCATGGGTGGCACAAACGGTGGTTACATCGGTTCTGCTCTAGGTGCTGCTGGTGGTGCTGCTTTAGGTAATAAAATCTCTAAAGACAAAGCTTACGACAAGCAACAACAGCGTAAATACTACAAAAAACACCGTCGTAACCGTCACTAATCAAATGTAGTCATGCTGTAGTCTCAAACTCATTACAGTACTGATCAAGAAAAGCACCTTCGGGTGCTTTTTTAGCATTTTCAGATTAATACATAGATCACAACACTACGCTGTTGTCATTCCCGCAAGCTTCTTCACTTTATTTAGATAGCAGTTGTAGTAAAACAAATATGTATAAATTCGGCAGATAAAATTACACAGTTCTTACTTAAATATCAAAATCATTTACAGCCTCTTCCACATCTTCACTAAGTGTTTTTCTATATTGGTATCAACAGATAAACAACGTACTTCGTCAGGAGTTCAAAATGAAAATCAATAAAATTCTATTTAGTGCAGCAATTGCAGCTTCAGCTTTAACAATGACTGCAACACACGCTGGTAACAGCACAAATACTGCACTGACTTCTGCTTTAGGTGGCGTTGTTGGTGCTGCTATTGGTAACCAAGTTGGCGGTCAAACTGGCGCTATGATTGGTTCAGCAATTGGTGGTGGCGCTGGTGCAGCGGCTGCGTCAAATAAGCGTGACCGTAATGGTGCAATTATTGGTGGTGCACTCGGTGGTGCCGGTGGTTATACCGTAGGTAAAAACATGGCTGGTACCAATGGTGGTTATATTGGTGCAGCTTTAGGTTCAGCTGGTGGTTCAGCCCTCGGCAAAAAAGTATCTGAAGACCGTCGATATGATGATCGCTATGATAGCCGTTATGATGATCGTTATGACCGTCGCTACAACAGCCGTGGCTACCGTACCAATAACTACAGTTACAATGATCGAAACTACCGTAAAGACAATGGCCGTCACTTAGGCTGGTATAAAAACGGTAAACGCTAATTTATAAATAAATGACTCTATCTAAGCACCTTCGGGTGCTTTTTTATTTTTACAAACAAGTTATTCAAGTTGATTCAAAACGACCTATAGATCTATACATAAATATCGAATTTTATCGATATACTTATCACCCCATATATCGTATTATCTCGATATAGAATTATTCGAGAGAAAACATGCGTACTCTATCCGAGACAAAATTTTCCATCCTAGAACTCGCACCTGTACGTGACGACAAATCCATTGCATTTTCGCTTCAGCATGCACTTGAACTGGCTCAAAAAGCTGAAGATCTAGGCTACGAAAGACTTTGGCTTGCAGAACACCATAATATGGACGGTATTGCGAGTTCAGCAACAGCCGTATTGTTGGGCTACCTACTTGCCAATACCAAACACATAAAATTGGGTTCGGGCGGTATTATGCTCCCTAACCATGCACCACTTGTTGTAGCTGAACAATTTGGCACCCTAGAGACACTATATCCTGGGCGAGTTGAATTAGGTTTAGGACGTGCACCTGGCACAGATCAAATAACGATGCGTGCCCTACGCCGTGGTCGTCAAGAAACTGAAGACCAATTTCCACAAGATGTATTAGAAATTTTGCAGTATTTTAAAGCACCTGAAGCCAATCAACGTATTGTTGCGACACCGGGACAAAACACCCATGTTCCAGTGTGGTTATTAGGCTCTAGTCTATTTAGCGCACAACTTGCTGCCCGTTTAGGTCTACCGTATTCATTTGCCTCTCACTTTGCACCACGCATGTTAGGTCAAGCCATTCAACTTTATCGTGAAAACTTCCAAGCTTCAGAATATTTAGATAAACCTTATGTCTCTATGGGCGTACCAACGGTTGTTGCAGAAACAGATGAAGAAGCTGAATATTTAGCAACGAGTGCTTACCAACGTGTATTGGGACTGATGCGTGGACAAAGCTTAAAATTAAAAGCTCCTGTTCAAAGCATGCAAGGGCTTTGGTCTCCTGCAGAAAAAATGTCAGTAGATAACTTCTATGCAATGGGACAGGTTGGCTCACATGCCAAAGTCAAAACAGGCTTAGAACGTTTGCTCAATAAGTATGATGTCGATGAATTCATTTTTACATGCGACATCTACGACACTGATAAACGAATCGAAAACTTTAGTCGTTTAATGGAAATTAAAAATGATCTAAATTAAGTAATTACTCAGTCTAAACGTATAATGACTCATATCGCATTCAGCATACGTTTAGACTGATTTGCATTTACTGTCCACCTTATCTCACTATTTTAATTCCCCAATATGTAGCGAAAGCATATTCCTTGGTTCCTTAAATATTTGCTTTTCTAATTTTCCATCATGTATAAATATTAAACAGAAGCAAAATAAATGAGAAAACAAACAGATGAGCCAATATATTAATAAACCAACACCCGCATTTATCGCAGCGAGTTGGTGCGCACTCATTTTAGGTGCAGTGGTATTTTGCATTGGTTTATTTAATGCAAATATGATGTTGAATGAGAAAGGCTTTTACCTGATTTTGTTGTTATATGGTCTATTTTCATCAGTGTCTTTACAAAAAATTATTCGTGACCGTTTAGAAGGCATGCAAGTAACCGCAATATATTTTGGACTGTGCTGAGCATCTGTCGTTATTTGCCTTGTAATTCTCGCTATAGGTTTATGGAATGCAGAACTTGCCTTAAGTGAAAAAGGTTTTTATATGATGGCTTTCTTAATGAGTTTGTTCGGTGCTGTTGCGGTACAAAAGAATATTCGAGATATGGATTATTTACGCACACATACAGATCAACCAGAACTGAAGCACTCAACATCAAGTAGCATTGAATTTAAGCCACAAGATGATGAGCACAACTAAAGCACTGATTTATCTAAGCTATAATTCTTTTATGCAGGGATCTGTTTCTTTATGCAGGTATATTTAGCGATATCTACTTTTTCTTCGACACATATACAAAAATAAAATTGGCACACTCTTAGAAATCTCAGAAAGACAAGTACCAAGCCAATCAATTCCGCACAAAATGCATGACTCATCAGACTGAAAAAATCCTTTACCCATCCCTATGCATCGCCGAAGATATTCCTACCAACAATCCAACTAAAATAAAGAAAAGATAAGGAATAAATATGGCCAACAAGCAGGATGCAACACACCATATTTTTAACAATACAGCTGAAGATCTTGAGCACTTTAAAGGGACGATTGTTAGCTCAGACCAAATCAAAAGCTACGATTTTAAAAATCAAAAAATTGCCATTATTGGCATAGACCAGCACGTAGTTTCAGAACTTCATCACCTTTGTCAGGTCGCAGACAATATTATGGTCTATCAAATTAAACCTCAGTTTGTCCTACCACGTACCGAACGACTGCTGAATAAATTAATTCAACATCCTTTAATTGCGAAAAACCGTCGCTTATTCACTAATCGCGTCAAGAGCATCTTGGCTTTACGTTTTTTAGAAGATCAAGTGCCAAACCACTGGTTAAGACATTTACTAAGCCCAAATACGGCTATACAAAACAAAGTTTTTCTTAAATCAGATCATTATTATGCTGCCTTGCAACAACCTAATTGCATCCTGAATACATGGCCAATTATTAAAATTCAAGACTTTAAAATCACAGCTTTAGATGATCATACCTATGAATGTGATTTAATTATTCACTGCAATAGTCCAAAATAACAATTGTGTAATTACAAAGTAATCACAATTACATAACTTTTATAATATTTTTAATTAACAGTATTGTTGTCTGTTTTTATCTACTATCTGAGGATTTATAGGAGACTAATTATCTACTAGAAAACTTATGCTAGCCATGCCAAATTTCAAAACTGATCAAGCCAAGTTTAAGCTACTATTCTTATTTGGCTAGAATTAGTGCTCGGCATGTCACATGATTCACTACATAGTTAGTTTATACACAAAAATCGCCACCCTCTTCACTTAAATTAACGACCTAATTGAAGTGAATTTTAAATGTGAGATTTATGGCTAAACCTACTTCACCAGATACATCAACATATTTTCTAAATGCTATTTTTTGAATAAATACCCCGAATTTAATCAACATTAAGGTCCTGAATTTTTCACAATCTGACCTAAAAGCTTTAAAATTTGTATAAATAACACCCTCATAAATTAAATAAATACCATCATACAAACAAATTAAGCAGCCATCTTGAATCATTTGATCACTATTTAAACACTATTTGTATATTTTTTTAACAATCAACACTGCTGATTTGGCTATTTTTATATCAAATTTAAATTTTAGCTAGGAAATATCACACGAAAAAAAAATTTCATTTGGGGATAAAGCGATAGATTTTGCTTAATAAACCCATCAAAATATCATTAAAATAAAACCCAAAAACCTATACAAATTCACTTAGTTTTTATGACTAAAAAGTCGATATTTTCTATATAAAATAAATTGTTTTTTGATGAAAGTTTAAACAACCTTTCAACATCAAATACATTGATAAAAGTCTTCAATAAAACCAATCAAAAAAATTATCTTTAATACAATTTTAGTATTATTTGTTGCATTTTTTTTATGATCAAAGAGCCACCGAAATGGCTCTTTTTTTGATTAACCAATACGACGTTTTAATCCAGTCATTTGAAGTACACGAGTCGAAATTTCCTCAATAGACATCTCAGAAACATTCAAATATTTCAAACCTTCTGAAATATAAATGCCTTCAATTGCGCGTAATTCCATTTGGCATTGGCTATAACTTGCGTAACGGCTGTTCGCTTTGCGTTCACTACGAATCGCTACAAGTCGCTCTGCGTCAATCATTAAGCCAAATAGTTTATGTTTATGCTCACGCAATACTGCCGGTAAACGGTTGTCGTCCAAGTCTTCTTCAGTTAGTGGATAGTTCGCAACACGAATACCAAATTGTAATGACAAGTAAATTGACGTTGGTGTTTTACCCGAACGAGAGACGCCAATCAAAATTAAATCTGCCTTATCATAATGACGTGTACGCGCACCATCATCGTTATCTAAAGCGAAATGTACTGCATCAATACGTGCTTTATAAGACTCAGAATCTGTTACCGCATGGGTTTGCCCGACTAAAGTCGTAGGTGCAGTACCCAATTCATCAGACAGCTTACTAATAAGCCCTTCAAAAACATCAAGATTTATTGCATTTGCAGTATTAATAATGTCACGCACATACGGGTCAACAAGCGTATCGAAAACCAGTGGCTTTTCGCCATCTTGCTGCGCACGTAAGTTAATTTCTGCTACGACATTAGTCGCAGCTTCTTCAGAGCTAATGTAAGGAATAATGTGGATATCAAAATCAACATGTGGAAACTGTGCTAACAGTGAATGACCAAGGGTTTCAGCAGTAATCGCAGTACCATCAGAAATAAAGAAAACACTACGCTTAATCTGTTTACCTTCCGACATTAAAATTCTCCTTAAACATTTGTCTTAGTGCTATATAATCTTTATAGTAAACCATCTTACATGACTGTCACTTAGTAAAATCAAAATGCTAAGTTTTTTGTTATAATTTCATGCCAAGATAGTGATTAATACTGCAAAAGTGGAGTAACAACTTTGGAAGCGCGCGTAATTGGTCTAGAAAAATTAGGGAAACACGACGTTGAACTCGTTGGTGGGAAAAACTCATCATTGGGCGAGATGATCAGCCATTTATCAAATGCTGGTGTATCGGTACCTGGTGGTTTTGCTACTACAGCTCAAGCATATCGTGAATTTCTCGAGCAAAGCGGCCTAAACGCTAAAATCAATGCTGAACTTGCAGCCTTGAATGTTGATGACGTAAATGCATTGGCTGAAACAGGCGCTAAAATCCGCCAATGGATTGTAGACACTCCGCTTACAGCAGAACTTGAAAAAGAAATCCGTGAAGCTTTCACAGTACTTTCAAACGGCAACCCTGAAATTGCGGTTGCCGTTCGTTCATCTGCTACTGCAGAAGACTTACCAGACGCTTCTTTCGCGGGCCAACAAGAAACTTTCTTGAACATCCGTGGTATCGACAATATCCTTGTTGCAATCAAAGAAGTGTTTGCATCACTTTATAATGACCGTGCTATTTCTTACCGTGTTCACCAAAACTTTGCACATGACGTTGTTGCGTTATCTGCTGGTGTTCAACGTATGGTTCGCTCTGAAACAGGTGCAGCTGGTGTAATGTTTACACTAGATACTGAATCTGGTTTCCGCGACGCAGTTTTCATCACAGCTTCTTATGGCTTGGGTGAAATGGTTGTACAAGGTGCTGTAAACCCTGACGAATTCTATGTGTCTAAACCACTTCTTAATGCAGGCAAACATGCTGTATTACGTCGTAACCTTGGTTCTAAACATCAAAAAATGATTTATGGTGAAGAAGGCGCAGCTGGTAAATCAGTTGTTGTTGTTGATGTTGAAAAAGCGGATCGTCAGCAATTCGCTTTGAACGATCATGAACTTCAAGAACTTGCGAAACAAGCGTTAATCATTGAAAACCATTACGGTTCTGCAATGGACATCGAATGGGCGAAAGACGGCGACGACGGTCAAATCTACATCGTTCAAGCACGTCCTGAAACTGTGAAGAGCCGCCAAAATGTAGGCACAATGGAACGTTACCTGCTTAAGCAAAAAGGCAACGTAATTTGTGAAGGTCGTTCAATCGGTCAACGTATTGGTTCTGGTCGCGTACGTATCGTAACTTCAATCAAAGAAATGGATAAAGTTCAAGACGGCGACGTACTTGTATCTGACATGACTGACCCAGATTGGGAACCAGTAATGAAACGTGCTGCTGCGATTGTAACAAACCGTGGTGGTCGTACTTGTCACGCTGCAATCATTGCACGTGAGCTTGGTGTTCCAGCAATTGTTGGTTGTGGTAATGCGACTGAAGTATTGACTGATGGTCAAGAAGTGACTGTTTCTTGTGCTGAAGGTGATACAGGCTTTATTTACGAAGGCTCTTTGGATTTTGAAATCCAACGTAACTCGATTGAATCAATGCCTACTCTACCGTTCAAAATTATGATGAACGTAGGTAACCCTGACCGCGCATTTGACTTCGCTCAAATTCCAAACGAAGGTGTTGGTCTTGCACGTCTTGAATTCATCATCAACCGTATGATCGGTGTACACCCTAAAGCACTGCTTAACATTGACAGCCTTCCACGTGAGACTCGTGCTGCTGTAATGTCACGTACTGCTGGCTATGCATCACCTATCGAATTCTATGTTGAAAAACTAGTTGAAGGTATTTCTACACTTGCTGCTGCTTTCGCTGACAAACCAGTGATTGTTCGTATGTCTGACTTTAAGTCAAACGAATATGCGAACTTAATCGGTGGTAAGTTATACGAACCTGAAGAAGAAAACCCAATGTTGGGCTTCCGTGGTGCTAGCCGTTATGTGTCCGATAACTTCCGTGACTGCTTCGAATTAGAATGCCGCGCGTTGAAAAAAGCACGCGATGAAATGGGCTTAACAAACATTCAAATCATGATTCCTTTCGTACGTACTGTTGCTGAAGCGAAACGTGTAATTGAATTATTAGCGCTTAACGGTCTTAAACGTGGTGAAAACGGTCTTAAAGTGATCATGATGTGTGAACTTCCGACCAACGCATTGTTGGCTGAACAGTTCCTTGAACACTTCGATGGTTTCTCTATCGGTTCTAACGACTTGACTCAGTTAACACTTGGTCTAGACCGCGACTCTGGTATCGTTTCTCACCTATTTGATGAACGTGATCCAGCGGTTAAAGCATTACTTTCTATGGCAATTCATGCTTGCCGTAAAGCGGGTAAATACGTAGGTATTTGTGGTCAAGGCCCTTCAGATCACCCTGATCTTGCACAATGGTTAATGGAACAAGGTATTGAATCTGTTTCACTTAACCCAGACTCAGTATTAGACACATGGTTCTTCCTTTCTGAAGAAAAAGCTCAACAAGCTTAATAAACTGTGTTAAAAAAAGACCCACACGTGGGTCTTTTTTTTTATTTATACTTTTATAGACGTTTTTGAGACATTAGTTTTATGCAGATTTACTTGGCGCGAAATAATCAACAAGCGGGTCCTTATTCACTTGAGCAACTCAACCAAATGCTTGCAAGCCAGCAAGTTTTGTTAACGGATCTCGTTTGGCATCAAGGCATGAGCGAATGGAAAGCTTTGGGTGAACTTACTCAAGGTCAGCATGTGTACACGCCTGAAGGTTATATAGCTCCTGCACCAACGACGCCTTTCGAGCAAAGTCCAAATAACACACAGCAAAGTTATACTTCTACAAATTCACAGACACAAAATCAGTCTGTTAGCCTAGCAAGTATTCCTAAACGCGTATTGGCTAAAATAGTCGATTTACTCCTTTGGATTCCTGCGACTTTCATTTTGACTGGTTTTTTTAATACAGAAGAAAAATCACAATTCGCAAGTTTAAATGAACAGTTTATGCAAGCGGTAATGACACCAAATGTTGAACCAACAGTATTGCAAAATTTACAGACACAAATGATGGATATGTTTCCAAACCAAGCGTGGATCGCAATGTTTGCCTACATCTTTATCATGTTATTTATTCAGGCTTATTTAATCGCTAAGTCAGGTCAAAGTATTGGAAAAAAAATCACCAAAATTAAGATTGTAGATGCCGAAACACATGAGCAAGTAAACTTAATGCGTGGCTTCACTTTACGCAGTGTTTTATTTATTTTCTTAAACTTTTTATCTATGCCTCTCAGTGTAATTATTGATTCGTTGTTTATCTTTGGACAAAAACGCCAAACTTTGCACGACAAGTTGGCAAAAACTAAAGTCATAAATCAATAACTTAGCATTTTTCAAAAGGGATGATTTTTTCATCCCTTTTTTATGCAGCACCTTGAAAATAAAATAAAATTACCATAAAAAAAATACAATCCCGACCATCAAAATAGGGTTTTAATACAGTCATTTAAAGCATGTTTATATATAGCTTAGTTTGTCGATATAAGGCATAATGCCCTACAACGTAGCGGTGTCACATGATTGCGTTGGTTTTTCATATCTGAAAAAACCTCATAATCATGCGACACTTTAATCGCTATCCCAATTTTAAAAATTAGGGAATGGGACTCTTCACCGAGGTTGTAAAATGAGACAAACAATTTTAGCTGTATTGTCTTTATCTGCGATCGCTGCACTCTTAACTGGGTGTGGTGGTGATATGGTACTTCTAAACTCAAAAGGTCCAGTTGCTGAAGGTCAGTCAAACCTCATGCTTACTGCGATCTACCTAATGCTTTTGGTCGTAATTCCATCAGCACTTATGGCTCTTTGGTTTGGTTGGAAATATCGCGCGTCAAATAAAGATGCAGACTATGCACCTACTTGGGCACACTCGACTGCAATTGAAGTTGTAGTTTGGGGTATCCCCGTAATTATTATCGGTATTTTAGCTTGGTTAACTTGGTGGGGTTCCCACAAGTATGACCCTTACCGTCCACTCGAGTCAGATAAAGCTCCTTTAACTGTTCAAGTTATTGCTGAACAATTCAAATGGATCTTCATCTACCCTGAACAAGGCATCGCGACTGTAAACGAAATCCGCTTCCCTGAGAAAACTCCTGTAAGCCTTCGTTTAACTTCTAACTTCACAATGAACTCATTCTTCATTCCGGCGTTAGGTGGTCAGATTTATGCTATGGCAGGTATGCAAACTCACTTGAATTTATTAGCTGATGAAACTAGTCCTGCTGAAGGCTTCCGTGGTTTCTCTTCTAACTATTCAGGTTATGGCTTCTCACAAATGCGCTTCCGTGCACATTCTGTGACTGACGCTCAGTTTGCTGAATGGGTTTCTGCTGTTAAAGCTGGTAATGGTTCTTCAGTAAATCCTGAAGCAGTTCAAAAAACTGTTTTAGACCAAGCTGAATTTGCAACCTTACGTGACGGCAACCGTTCTAAACACCAGATCGAAGTTTTAGTTGCTAAAGCAACTACTCCTGAAGAGAAGGCTCTAGCTGAAGCAATGAAGCCTTACCCTACTAAGCCACACCCAGTGACTTACTATTCTTCAGTTGAACCTAAATTGTTCGAATCAGTGATTAACAAATACATGAGCAACTACCACGGTGCTGATCATTCAGCTACTGCTGGTCATGAAGCTGCTGCTTCTGAAGCTCATGCAGGCGTTGAACATGCGGCTGCAGGGGAATAAGACATGAGCTTATTAGGTAAGTTAGGACCAGATGCAATTCCGCACGATCCAATCGTGTTGGTTACAGTTGCAATGATGATTCTTGGCGGTATCGCAGTTGTTGCTGGTATCACCTACTTTAAAAAATGGAACTACTTGTGGACTGAATGGTTCACTTCTGTAGACCATAAAAAAATCGGTATCATGTATATCCTCGTGTCAATTGTCATGCTTGTGCGTGGTTTTGCCGATGCGATTATGATGCGTCTTCAACTGTTCCTTGCAAAAGGTGGCGGTGAAGGTTACTTACACCCTGAACACTATGACCAGATCTTTACTGCCCACGGCGTAATCATGATCTTCTTCGTAGCGATGGGTCTTGTAGTTGGTTTAATGAACGTTGCTGTACCACTTCAAATTGGTGCGCGTGACGTAGCATTCCCATTATTAAACTCTCTTAGCTTCTGGTTATTCGCCGGCGCTGCGGGCTTGATGATGGCTTCTCTTGCAATTGGTGAATTCGCTGCAACAGGTTGGATGGCTTACCCTCCACTTTCTGGCATCGAATACTCTCCAGGCGTAGGTGTAGACTACTATATCTGGGCACTTCAGGTTTCTGGTTTAGGTACGCTTCTTACTGGTGTTAACTTCTTCGTTACCATCATCAAAATGCGTGCGCCTGGCATGAAACTTATGGACATGCCTATTTTCACTTGGACTGCATTAGTTACTGTAGTGCTTATCGTTGCAACTTTCCCAGTATTAACTGCGACTATTGCAATGCTTTCACTTGACCGTTACTTCGGCTTCCACTTCTTTACAAATGACATGGGTGGTAGCCCAATGTTATATGTAAACTTGATTTGGACTTGGGGTCACCCAGAAGTTTACATCTTGGTATTACCTGCTTTTGGTATTTACTCAGAAGTTACTGCTGTGTTCTCACGCAAAGCGTTGTTCGGCTACAAATCAATGGTGTACGCAACTGTAGCAATTGGTGTTCTTTCACTGGTTGTATGGGTTCACCACTTCTTTACAATGGGTGCTGGTGCCAACGTTAACGCGTTCTTCGGTATCATGACCATGATCATTGCGATCCCTACTGGTGTGAAAATCTTCTCTTGGTTATTCACTATGTACAAGGGCCGCATCACCTATACAACTCCAATGCTTTGGACACTTGGCTTCCTTGTGACTTTCGGTATTGGTGGTTTAACAGGCGTGTTAATGGCAGTTCCACCAGCGGACTTCCTAGTACACAACTCTTTATTCCTTATCGCTCACTTCCATAACGTAATTATTGGTGGTGTAGTATTCGCGATGTTCGCGGGTATCATTTTCTACTGGCCAAAAATGTTTGGTTGGAAGTTAAATGAAACTTGGGGTAAAGCAGCATTCTGGTTCTGGTTCTTCGGTTTCTACTTTGCATTCATGCCACTTTATATCCTTGGTTTCATGGGTATGACTCGTCGTTTGAATACATATGACAACCCTGAATGGGATCCGTACTTAGCGATCGCGTTATTCGGTTCTGTACTTGTTGCTATCGGTATCTTCTGTTTTGTTATGCAAATTGTTGTTGGTTTCCTTCAACGCAAAGACAACATGGACGTTACTGGCGATATCTGGGATGGTCGTACTCTTGAGTGGGCTACTTCATCTCCTTCACCATTCTATAACTTTGCTTACCTTCCAAAGATCAATGGTATTGATACTTTCTGGACTGACAAAGAAAATGGTGTTGCTTACGCTAAGCCAACTACATACGAAGACATCCATATGCCTACAAACCGTGCGGCAGGTTTCGTAATTGCAATGTTTATTACAGTTATGGGCTTCGCATTAATCTGGCATATCTGGTGGTTAGTCGTTGTAACTTTCATTGCTTCAATTATCAGCTTCATCGTTTCTTCTTTCACTAAGAAAGTGGACTACTATGTTCCAGCTGCAGAAGTTGAACGTATTGAAAATGAACGCTACGCGCTTCTTGAAAAACATTTGAAGAAGGACTAAGACAATGGCTGAAGTACTTCATCACGACAACCACGGACATGACGAACATCATCATCATGATGATACTGACATCACTGTCTTTGGTTTCTGGACTTACTTGATGAGTGACTTGGTTCTTTTCGGGACACTCTTCATTGCGTTCGCTGTATTAAGTAGCCACGTTCCAGTGGACACTCCAAGTGCAAAAGAGCTATTTGGTGAATCTTTAGGTTTCGTTTTAACTGAAACTTTCGCCCTTCTTATCTCTTCTGTAACTTTTGGTTTTGCTGTTCTTGCAGCATACAAGAAAAATGTTAATCAAGTTTTAACTTGGTTAGCAGTTACTTGGGTATTCGGTGCAGCCTTCATTGGTATGGAACTTTATGAATTCAATCATTTAGTTCATGCTGGTCATGGCCCAAGCACAAGTGCGTTCTTATCTGCGTTCTTTACTCTAGTTGGTACGCACGGTATTCACGTAACTTCTGGTTTGGTATGGATGCTTGTGTTGATGTTCCAAATCAAGAAATATGGTTTGACACTTCCAAACACTCGTCGTCTTGCTTGCCTAAGCTTGTTCTGGCACTTCCTTGACATCGTTTGGATCTGTGTATTCAGCGTTGTTTACTTGATGGGAGTTATCTAATGAGTCACGATCATAACTCTGCTGGTGCAGCTCACGGTAACGTTAAACAATATACGATTGGTTTCATCCTTTCTGTCCTACTTACCGTAATTCCATTCGGTATGGTAATGGCAGGTGGTTTTAGCCGTGGTTTATTAGTTGCCGTAATCGCGATTACTGCAATTGCTCAGATTCTTATTCAGTTAGTTTACTTCCTGCATATGAACTCTTCTTCAGAGCAACGCTGGAACGTGATTGCATTTGTTTATACAATCCTCACAATTGCTATTCTTTTAGTAGGTTCAGTGTGGATTATGAACTACCTTCACTTCAACATGATGATCTAAACTGGTCGTCATGCTGAAAAAGTATTTATTCCTGACTAAACCAGGAATTCTCTTTGGTAACTTCGTTACCACTTTGGGTGGCTACTTTGTAGCCACTCAAGGTTCTGTAGATTTCCTTCTCCTGCTTCTTACCCTTCTAGGCACAACCCTTGTTGTTGCTTCAGGATGTGTGGTCAACAATGTTATTGATCAAGACATCGACATCAAAATGCAACGCACACAAAATCGTGCGTTAGTGAAAAAAACCATTTCAGAACCTGTTGCTTATGTTTATGCATTGGTACTCGGTGTGTTAGGTTTTGGCATTTTGTGGTTTTGGGTAAATGCTTACGCTTTCCTTTTTGCTGTTATTGGTTTTGTCGTATACGTTGTTTTCTATAGCTTATGGACAAAACGAACAACAATTCATCAAACCGTGATTGGCAGTATTTCAGGGGCTAGCCCTCCTGTAATTGGTTATACCGCTGTTGCCAACCAGTTTGATATTGCTGCACTACTTATTTTCATTGGATATGCACTTTGGCAAATGCCACATTCGTGGGCAATTGCAGTGTACCGTTTCGATGACTATAAAAATGCAGGTATCCCGATTCTACCTGTGGCACGCTCTATTCAACGTACCAAAATTGAATCATTGATTTATGTTGTTTTATTTACCATTACCATGAATTTGCTATTTGTATTTGGTTATGCAAATTGGCTGTACTTGGTTATTTTAAATGCACTTTGTATTTATTGGTTTTATATTGGTGTATTGGGCTTCAAAGCTGAAAATGATCAAGTTTGGGCAAAACGCTTTTTCTTGTTCTCTGTAATTTTGATTACAATAATCAGTATTTGCTTTAGCTTTACCTCCACAGCGCCAGCAACAAATTTCGTTCTGTTTTAAAAAAGATAGAGTCATCTCTATCTTTTTTTTGCATCTCGCTTTTGTTTAGAATAATGACTTGCTACCATTGCGCCAACAACAATAAACCACTGCGCAAATGAACACTTCACTCAAATTATTCAATCAAGCTTTATTTTATTCTTTGATTCCTTTTTCTATTTTTTACAGCACATCAAGCCAAGCAGGTGTCGATAATTACTGTGAACCTTCGACAGAAGTTCAGAGCAATCACTATACCGCTTGCCAGTCACTCCCCGCCTTAACCCCTGCAAATGACAACCAAGTCAACATGCTTCTTTTGCTCAGCGATCTCGGTTTAGCAAAAATAAATATTGCTGAAACAAAATCGACCTTATGGATGACTTCGTATAGTAAGGTGCCCTTTGAAGCATCAAGTATGCTGAGTGTGAGTGCGAATAAATCGCCGAATGCACGAAAAGTAACAGACATCCCTGCCTTAAGCTACAATGAACATTGTAATAGTTTATCGCACGGTTCTAAGGCATTCATTCAGCAAGTGAAAGCTGAAGCTAAACTCTCTGCAACTGAAAAAGAAAGTTTGATCCGTGAACGTAAAAATATTAATCAATGTGCAGAAACATTAGCATTGATTCAAGTAAATCCCAATTGGTCTTCTACGGCTCGCCAATATGCATCGTATTTAAACGCCACGATTTCTTTTTATAATACTAACTTTTCCACAGCTACCAAAATTTATACCGTATTAACACAAGTCGACTCTGCTTGGCTGAAAGAAACATCTCAATATATGTTAATTCGCAGCTCACTCAATGAAGCCTATCAAAGTGGTGTGGGTGAATATGGCGATCTCGATCACAGCAAAATCAATCAAAAGTTAGTCACCAATTTTTTTAATACAATTACCCAATATTTTAAGCTCTACCCTCAAGGACTATACGCCGCAAGTGCTCGTGGTTATTTACGTCGTGGTTTTTGGCTAAGCGGTAAGCATGATCTATTAGTGAATGAATATGTTTGGCAACTCAACCATTCCAAATCAAGTGTCTATAACTTGGAACTGCCAAATCTAGTTCATGAAATGGATCGACACGTTTTTCAATCTTCACATTTCAATATCAAACATTTAAAAAATCCATTTTTTCTGAGTATTTATGATTTGATGCACATGCGAAAGAAACAAGCGGATGATGATGTGATTATTTCGTGGAATGAATTAAATACGCAGAAAAATATTTTTAAAGATCAACCTGAACTGTTTCAATATTTACAAGCCAACCATTTGTATTATGTGCAAAATAAACCATTGGAAGCGTTGAAATACTTACCTCAGACGATGCCAAATAGCATGCACAGCTATTTACAACTCAGTCAGTTGCTTTTAAAAGGTCAAATTTTAGAAAATACTCAGTCGAGTAAAAATGCCCAACAATATTGGGAAAACTTACTTGCAATAAGTAAAACTGCTGAACAACTTGGTACAGCCGAGTTAATGTTATATCCACACTATGCGAAACAACAAAATTTAAACCAATTTATTGGTTCAAATGCTAAAATTAAGCAAGCCTTTTTACAAAAGCAATATTTGATAGATGCTGCCGACGAAACTAGCTTAATGCACGTTATTAAAAGTCCAAATGCCACTCAAGATCAAAAAATGTAGCACTCTATACTGTACTGAATAAGTCATTAGCTTTTCAAAATTACCCACTATTCAATCAAGCCTTTACTGCATTACCCAATAATTCAGCACAATATCATTCAGGTGAAAACTCCCCGGAAAAATTTAATCAACAACCACCGTTCGCCAATTTCTTTTGGAAAGGAACAAAGATTAGCAACGCTGTCCAATGTCCTGATTTATTCACATTAACCAAACAGCTCCAAATAAATCCAAAAGAACTCCCACTCAAACTTTGCCTTGGAGAATATAGCCGTAGTTCACAAGCCTATGACCTTGTTAACTTAGGTTATCCGCATGACAACTCTCTACTTAGCTTTAAAGGCACTGACTTTGCCCGTGGAAATACCTATAAAGAGATTATCAAGCAAAATCAGAAAACTAAATTAACGGCTTATGCACTATTTCGTGCGATACAATGTTATGCACCTAGTGGCATCAATGAGTGTCAAGATTCAGATGTTGCTAAACCTTTTCGTAAATAATGGTATGACCAAATAAAACGTGAGGCTCTAGACTAGCAAAATGATTATGTTAGTCTAGAATCATGATAGAAAACAGTAAATTAAGTCACTACAAGATTAAAAAAATTATTCAATGCTTTTGTGTTGATATTCCTGCTTCCAAAACAGCCTTATTACTCAATTTAAATCGTAATACGATTAACTATTGGTACATGCTTTTTAGAGAAACTATCTATGATCATCAAACAGATTTAAGAGCTAAGTTTGTTGGTTCAATAGAAGTAGATGAAAGCTATTTTGGAGCGAAAAGGCAACGTGGGTTTCATGGAAAGTTAAAGCGTGGTCGTGGGACTCTAAAACAGCCAGTATTTGGAATATTCGAACGTAATGGGCGCGTCTATACTGAAATCGTACCTGACTGTAAAATGAAGACTTTACAAGAGGTTATCATTGGTAAAGTTTCACTTGAGAGTGTGATTTATAGTGATGGATGGCGTGGCTATAATGGTCTTGTTGATGTGGGTTATTCAAAGCATTTTAGGGTAAATCACGGAGCAAATGAGTTTGCTAGAGGAGAATGTCATATAAATGGAATAGAATCATTTTGGAGCTTTTGTAAAAGAAGGCTAGCAAAGTTTAACGGCATATCAAAAGAGTACTTTGATTATCATCTTAAAGAAACTGAATGGCGTTGGATGAGGGAACCTAATGAGTTAGCAACTGAGCTGTGGAACCTCATTAGGTAAAATTAAGTGTAAATCTGCTAGTCTAGAGCCAACGTGATTATCCTGATACAGGCTGAGCAAAATCATTAAAATATTATTGGTAAAATTTATGCCAAAACATGTAGCACGATTTTTAATAAACATTTGTGCCTTGTTATGCATGAGCGTATTGCTATGTGCTTGCAGCCCGCAACAAACAACATCCAAAGACTTAGAACCACATAAAGCATCAACAACTAATAAAACAATTGTAGATGCTGCGGATTACTCAAGTTTTTGGATTTGGGGAAATATCAGCAGTGCAACATACTTACAGCAAGCCAAAGAACTTTATATTTTACAAGGTGAAATCAATTGGAATCGGGCCGAAAATCGATCGGAGCTTAAGCCTCAAGGGATCTCTATCCTAAAAAAGCCTAATCAAAATATTTGGTTGGTTGTACGTAGCCATCATTTAAATTGGTCAACATATAATATTCAACAAATTATTCAGCGGCTGAATCAATGGAAAAGCCAAGGCAATCAAATACAAGGTCTGCAGATCGATTTTGATGCACGCACCCAAAATATTCAGCAATATGCCGAATTTCTTGCAAAGTTTAGACAGCATTTACCTAAACACTATCGTTTAAGTATTACAGGCTTATTAGATTGGACAAATGTACGCAATCAATCCACCCTCGCACTACTTCGACACAATATTGACGAAATTGCGATTCAAACTTATCAAGGCTCAACGACCATTCCAAATTATGCGAGTTACTTAGCTAAAATTTCACAACTAAAATTGCCTTATAAAATTGGTGTAGTACAACATGGGAAGTGGCAAGCTCACTCCCATTTAATAAAAGATTCAAATTTCAAAGGCTATATTGTGTTTTTACTTCGCCAGCCGAATTGAACTAATCCTGAAATTAATTAGGGCTTTTTTATTGAATACCTTGTATTTCAATCTTAAACGCTCTAAAATTCAGGCTTCGCAAATTAATGCGACACAACTTTGGTTGTGACTCCTTGCTTCAACTTAATTATAGGTTGGGGCTGCCTAAACCGTAAGGAGCTGACAATGCGTCACTACGAAATCGTACTATTGGTACATCCAGACCAAAGCGATCAAGTTGTGGGTATGGTAGAACGTTACCTAACTCACATCAAAGAAGCTGAAGGTCAAATCCACCGTCTTGAAGACTGGGGCCGTCGCCAATTGGCTTACCCAATCAACAAGATCCACAAAGCTCACTACATTCTTATGAATGTTGAGTGTGGTCAAACTACTCTTGATGAGCTAGAAGAATTGTTCCGTTACAACGATGCAATCATTCGTAGCCTTATCATCCGTCGTGAAAACGCTATCACTGAAGAGTCACTATTGGCTAAGAGTGCTGAAGAAAAACGTGCGCGTAAAGCTCAACGTGAAGAAGCACAACAAGCTCAAGACTCTGCTGAAGCATAAGGAGAACATAACATGGCACGTTTTTACCGTCGTCGCAAGTTCTGCCGCTTTACAGCTGAGAACGTTACGTACATCGACTACAAAGATATCGACACTTTAAAACAGTACATCACTGAAAACGGCAAGATTGTTCCTAGCCGTATTACAGGTACTAAAGCTCGTTACCAACGTCAATTAGCGTTAGCTATTAAACAAGCTCGCTACTTGTCTTTGATCCCTTACACTGACAATCATAAGTGAGGTTGAGCTGTGGATATTATCTTATTACAACGTATTAAAAACCTAGGTAAACTAGGTGATAAAGTATCTGTTAAAGCTGGTTACGGCCGTAACTTCCTTATCCCTCAAGGTAAGGCTGTTGCTGCAA
The DNA here is from genome assembly GCF_013420285.1 of Acinetobacter sp. YH01019. NCBI lineage: Bacteria > Pseudomonadati > Pseudomonadota > Gammaproteobacteria > Moraxellales > Moraxellaceae > Acinetobacter > Acinetobacter sp. YH01019. The sequence continues at coordinate 9,095 of NZ_VOYM01000016.1, read as the reverse complement.
CTGAAGCTAACACTGCTGCTTTTGAAGCTCGTCGTGCTGAACTTGAGAAACAAGAAGCTGAAGTATTAGCTTCTGCTCAAGCTCGTGCTGACCAATTGAACGAAGTTAACATCGTTATCACTGCTAAAGCTGGTGACGAAGGTAAACTATTCGGTTCAATCGGTACTCGCGACATCGCAGACGCATTGACTAATGCTGGTCTTGTTGTAGACCGTGCAGAAGTTCGTTTACCAAATGGTGCGCTTCGCAACACTGGTGAATTCAACATCGCAATCCAATTGCATCATGATGTTGTTGCTGAAGTTCTCGTTACTATCGTAGCTGAGTAATTTCCTGCAAAAAAAAGAGCATGCCTTGGCATGCTCTTTTTTTATCTGTATAAAAAATATTAAGCAAATTATTGTTTTTCAAGTCTTCATCCAATGTATGAAATCATGGTTTAATCGGAAATAGTTGTTTCGCAATTGCGGATAAAACGCCTATTATTTCGGTTGTATGAAGCGTTGAAACAACATTTTTCAACCCCACTTTTTACCGCATCCAGTGAATTGATCATCAGGGATTTTTATGTCACAGGCGAATGCCAACAGCAAGCAAAATTCAACTTCAGCAGCAAAACCGACTGAACAAGGTCAGCTGAAAGAGTTTCGTACCCCACCCCATAATCTTGCCATTGAACAAGCTGTACTAGCCGCACTTATGACTGTGGCTGAGTCTTTTGAGCAAGTGGGTGATGTGCTGACAGAAGCTGATTTTTATGCAACACGACATAAATATATTTTCCGAGCCATCGATCAATTATCGAAAGACAATTCACCGTATGATGCTGTGCTGGTCAATGACTGGCTAATTAAACAAAACCTACTTGATGCTGCTGGTGGTGAAGAATATCTGATGCAATTGATGTCAGATTCCCCTTCAAGTTTCTATAACATTGAAACGTATGCAGCCAAAATTAAAGAGTTCTCAACCTTACGTAATATGATTAAGGTCAGCTCTGAAATTTTACAAAATGCCTATGACACCAAAGGTCGCACAGTTAGTGAAATTTTAGACTTAGCTGAAACCAATATTTTCTCTATTGCTGAACAACACAATAACAACGCCAAAGCCCAAGGGCCGAAAGCGATTAACTCAGTTGTTGCTAGTGTTTTTGATAAGTTAAATGAACTATCACAAACGGAAGGCAGTATTACCGGTTTAACCACTGGCTTCGTTGAACTCGATAATAAAACTTCAGGTATGCAAGCAGGCGATTTAATTATTGTTGCCGCACGTCCATCGATGGGTAAAACGACTTTCGCCATGAACTTGGTTGAAAGTGTATTGTTTAACAATAACTTACCCGCTCTGGTTTATTCAATGGAGATGCCAGCCGACTCCATTGCGATGCGTTTAATTTCCTCCTTTGGTCGTGTACATCAAGGGCATTTACGTGCCGGTAAAATGGATGCAGATGAATGGTCTAAAGTGACCAGTACCATCGTGCATTTACAAGAAAAGAACTTATACATTGATGACTCCTCAGCGCTACCGCCAACGGAAGTACGTGCTCGTGCTCGCCGTATTGCAAAAATGCATGGTGGTAAGCTCGGTTGCATCATGGTCGATTACTTACAGTTAATGAAAGTCCCAGGTATGGGTGATAACCGTGTCGGTGAGATCTCGGAAATTTCACGAAGCCTCAAAGCCTTAGCAAAAGAAATGAACTGCCCTGTTATTGCGCTGTCGCAGTTGAACCGATCACTGGAAAACCGTCCAAATAAACGTCCAGTCATGTCAGACTTACGTGAATCTGGTGCGATCGAGCAGGATGCCGATTTGATCATGTTTATTTACCGTGACGAGGTATATAACAAAGAGTCAAAAGAAGCTGGTACAGCAGAAATTATTATTGGTAAACAACGTAACGGCCCAATTGGCTCTGTTCGTCTAGCCTTTGAAGGCCAATATACCAAATTTAGTAACCTCTCTCCTGAGTTTTATGCTCAGTATGATGATGAAGAGTAAAGACACTTCATCATCAATTATCTCATCGACCCTGTAGGAGTATTTAGGGTGCGCCAAGCTACAGTTTATATTGATCAAGAAGCACTTCAATATAATTTAAACCGTGTCAAACAACTTGCCCCAACTGCTAAAATTGTAAGCATGGTAAAAGCCAATGCTTATGGACATGGAGTTAAAGACTGCTTAGCAGCCTTAAAAGACAGTGATGCCTTTGGTGTTGCCTGCCTAGAAGAAGCCTTAGAAATTCGTGAACTTGGTTATGAACAGCCAATTACACTGATTGAAGGGATTTTTTCAGATGATGAAATGCAAATCGTCATCGATAAAAAAATTGAATGTGTCGTGCACCACCAACAACAATTGGATTGGTTACGTGCCCATAAAGAAGCCTATATTACTCAAGGCTTAAAAGTTTGGATCAAACTAAACAGCGGTATGAACCGCCTTGGTTTTAAAGTCCCTGAAATTATTGAAGTGATTAATTCACTTAAAGCCGAAGGCTTTACTTGTGTTCTGGCAATGCATTTTGCTAATGCGGATGCAGAAAACCACCCTTTGAATGATCAACAGCGTGATCAATTCTTACAGGTGAAAGAAGCATGTGCACCGATTATGGGTTCTTGCTGTAATTCAGCGGCGATTTTTAAATGGCCTGAATTAAACTTTGATTTTGTTCGCCCGGGTATCATGCTGTATGGTGCAACACCATTTGCAGACAAGACTGTTGCTGAACTAGATCTAAAACCTGTAATGACATTTACTGCTGAAATTATTGCTTTAAATACCATTCAAGCCGGTGAGTCTGTTGGTTATGGCTCGACGTTTATTGCTGAACAAGAAATGCAACTCGCTATCGTTTCTATTGGCTATGGCGATGGATATCCTCGTGCTTTCCCGAAACAAAACTATGTTTCGATTAACGGGCAACAAACACGTGTAATTGGTCGTGTAGCGATGGACATGATCGCTATTGATGTAACTCATATCAATGCACCGATTGGTACAGAAGTTGAACTATGGGGCAAAGAGCGCTTAGTCGACGATGTAGCTGAAGCTAATGGTACGATTGGATACGAATTACTTTGCCGTATGAGTGCACGTCCTGTCCGCAAACTGGCATAAATGAATCATGCTTAAAAAAGCCCAGAATCTGTTCTGGGCTTTTTTATTTAAGCAGCCTCATCAGGCTGTGCATCATACAAATACGCTACAAATGCTTCTACCTGATCAGGATTTAAAGCAAATGGCCTAAATTTATCCTGCCCTTGTTCATGCAAATACTGAAGCGCATGGCTGCTTCTGCTAACATATTTCATCGACCAGTCTGTAAAATGTGTTTGATCAATGGTCTTTAATCCATAGATCATAATCTCCCGATGTCGAGAATCTTTTCGCAGCTTTTCCACAAGCAACTCAAGCACTGGATCTTCACCTTCCAAACACTGAAAAAAGTAGCCATCTGCGTAGTACAGCACCCCTGTAATTGCGTTGCGATAGTTAAAATCCCGTGCTTCACTGAGTATATTTCTTAAATCTTCCAGCAATGTTATAGAAGATGATGTTGAACAGCTTACATAACAGAGTTGCTTCATGATTAAACTGCCCTCATCTTTATTTATCCCGAAAAAAAACTGCATTGGAACTATCGGATTCTAATACAGTTTTAACATAGCATTAGTCAGTAAATAAATTAATTAAAATAATCTTCTGTCGGTTTAGCCAATTCAATTAGTCCCTGCCGCAACGCTTCAGACCAACCTTTGCTGATCATTGTGAAGTAAGAATCTTCTTCATAAATACGTTTGCCATTTGGCATTTCAAGGCTATCTTTTTTATAGATCAACGCATCTAAAGGCATTCCAACTGATACATTTGAGCGAATTGTTGAATCAAAAGAAATTAAACTACATCGCATTGCCTCATCTAGGGGCATATCGTATCGCAACGTCCGATCTAAAATCGGTTTTCCATATTTACTTTCACCAATTTGGAAATAAGGCGTATCTGATGTAGCACAAATAAAATTACCTTGCGGGTAAATGTTATAAAGCTGCATTTCTGCACCCTGAATTTGCCCACCGACCAATAAGCTACAATAGTAATTACTCTGTTCAAGCGTATCTGAGGTTACATCGGCAATCACCTTTTTTAAGGTATGCCCAACCAATTCAGCCACTTCGAACATGGTATTTACACTGTATAAATTTGGCTCTTGCTTCACTTCAAGTTGATTTTTTAAATGTCCGATGACCGCTTGTGTTGTCGCTAAATTACCCGAGGTTTGTATGGCAATAAAACGCTCGCCAGGCACCCCAAAAGTATATAATTTACGAAAAACAGAAATATGATCAACACCTGCATTGGTACGTGTATCACTAATAAATACCATGCCATCCTGTAAACGTAATGCACAACAATAAGTCATCTTTTTCCCTCTAAATGATTAACAGCCCAACACCTGAACAATTGAGTTCATTGACTCAACGCCGCCTTTATCACGTACACCGCGTACAGGAGCTACATCCCAGTAATCCCGTCCAACAGCAACATAAATGTGTGATTGTGGTGTAAACAACTGATTACTTGTATCAAAACAATACCATGTATCATCTAAATACGCTTCTACCCATGCATGACTCGCAAGGTGAGCCGTATGTGGTACATATAAATAACCTGATACATAACGTGCAGGAATACCTAAATATTTACACATCGCTATCATGACATGGCTATGATCTTGACATACCCCCTGACGACGCTGAAAAGCCTCAATAGCTGACGTATGTACAGACGTTTGATTTGAGACATAAGGAATATGCTCCAAAATTGCCTCAGATAAACGAATGAGGTTGGCACGATTGATTCTAGGCACATAACAATCGGCGAAACTTTTCATGTCTGTATCACACATGGTGCTTAAAGTAGGCTGTAAAAAGAGATTTGGATTGAGGTCATCCTGTACCCCATCAGGCTTATTGGGATTCATTTCCACAATTCCTTGCGCCATGATGGTCATCTGCTGATATGGCTTACGTTGAGTTGTGGTCAACCACACATTACGAAATGCATCCAGTTTCATTTCACGCACGCCTGGTACACTCACATCCCAATGTTTGACACATTGATGTGAATTGGTTGATGGCGTCATTTTGATGTATTGAATACTGCTATTTACCAGATCACTGTAAAAATAATGTGTTTGATGGTTAACCATTAATTTCATATATTCACCTCAAATAGGTTTTGAATATAGTCACTAAAATGATAAAAATTTTGACTATTTGGCTCAGCTTTTAATTTTAACCATGCGTCATCTAAACTATCCCAACCTTGTGAAACTAATGCACTCACAATATGTTCAATTTTAGATAGTGTCGTTTGCGTATCCTGATGCATACGAAGTTGACGATCAAATTGTTCTAAGCACTGCCCCAAACTAAAAAATAAAAATACATCTTCAGATTCAGTTTCTAAAACCTCTTGGCATTCATTGACAACATCACAGATATAACCAGGATTATCACTGGCATTTCGAATAAGCTGATTCAATTCCGCATAACTTTTTGCAGAAAGCACTCCACGCAAGTCCTGAATATTGCCACGCGCACATTCAAATTGACTGGAAAATGATGCTGGCTGTTCTGGATTCAAAACCAGCTCATTGAGAGAAGCCGCATCAAAAGCAGGTAAGCAAAATGCATGCGCATAATTGACAGCATCATCAGACGTTTGAAACGGGAATAAACTGCATAAATATTGTGTACGCGTTAAATAACGGCCTAACCAAAAAATATGTTCAGCGTTACTATTTAATAAAATCATCGTGTTGCTCCTTATTTTGGAGTTCTTATGAGCGTAAATCGTCTACGACCCATGTATCCTTAATGCCGCCACCTTGCGATGAATTCACGACCAGTGAACCTGCTTGCATTGCGACACGCGTCAAACCACCTGGCACAATTTCAGTACGATACGGAGAGCTCAATACAAACGGTCGAAGATCAATATGACGTTCTGAAATACCTGCCTCACACAAAGTCGGGCTGACAGACAAATCCAATGTCGGTTGGGCAATATATAAATGTGGTGCTGCAGCGACTTTATCTTTAAATAGATTCACTTCTTGTGCTGATGCTTGTGGGCCAATCAGCATGCCATAACCACCCGAACCCTGTGCTTCTTTCACCACAAGTTGCTCCATGTTGGCCAAAACATAATCTAAATCATGCTGCTCGCGACACTGATAGGTTGGCACATTCTTTAAAATAGCTTTTTCACCTAAATAGAAATGAATCATTTTATCGACATACGGATAAATCGATTTATCATCTGCAACGCCCGTACCCGGCGCATTGGCAATAACCACATTATGTTGCATATAAGCTGACATGAGTCCTGCTACACCCAATGTACTGTCAGGTTTAAAACATAACGGGTCAAGAAAAGCATCATCCACACGACGATAAATTACATGAACTTGTTGTCGACCTTTGACTGTTTTCACATAAACCTTATCGTTTTCTACATAAAGGTCACGTGATGTCACTAAGGGAACACCCATCTCTCTTGCCAAAAACGCATGTTCATAATAAGCACTGTTATAGCGACCGGGTGTTAAGACAACAATAAACGGATTATCTACATAAGCATTCTCAGCTAAAATTTCACGCAGTAACTGCGGGTACTGCTCAATACCCATGATATTGCTTTGCTGACACAGCTCAGGCATTAATTTTTGACTGATTTTGCGGCTTTCTAACATATAAGACACACCCGATGGGGTTCTTAAATTATCTTCTAGTACGTAAAATTCGCCTTTATTGTCACGAATAATATCAATTCCACTGATTTGGCTATAAATTTTGCCCTTTAAAGAATGCTTATACATTTGTGGTTGATAGGCTTCATGGGTTAACACTTGTAGTTCAGAAATAATCCCCGCTTTTAAAATATCTTGCTGATGATAAACATCATGTAAAAATAAATTTAACGCCTTTATCCGCTGCGCACAGCCCAAAGCTAAATTATTCCATTCTTTACGTGCCATCACACGTGGAATTAAATCGTAAGGAATCGTACGCTCTATACCTTCATCTTCACCATAAACCGTAAAAGTAATACCCTCATAAAGAAAATGTTGTTTCGCCACTTGATTTAGCTGTTTGAGCTCTTCCAAAGTATGATGTGATAACCACTGTTCAAGTTGTTGGGCAGTTGTAGTACTCAATGCCTTGTTGTCACGTATTTCATTAAAAAAATTTGAATTGAGTTGATCAAACAGCGCATACCCTCGTGCTACTGGTGATGTTCTTAGTGCAAGTGCTGTCGTAAAATGACCGCCAAGCTCCACCCCCAAACCCTCAATTCCATCCGAAGTTGTATTACGGTTCTCTTTCAGCATAGCAACTCCACGTTTCTTGTAATCTATTGTAAATAAGATTAAGCAATAAACATGCCACGGCATTACACACAGCTCATCTGTTTATTTATGCATCAAATTCAGTAAGGGGTACAGCATCAAACTGCTCAAGATGTTTCTAAATGCTTTAGCAGCGTCAAAGCTTATTTTTTAATTTCAAGACTTGCGAAACACATGAAGATTCCATATTGTGTCCAACAGCATCATTTTATTCATTTCAAGATCAGTTCAAGTTTGAGATTATGTCTTCACAAGAAAAAGAAACGTCGAATAGCCTCTATCGCCAGTGGCAAATTCTTTCACGATTATCCACAGGTAAGTGGATGGGAACACGTGAACTACAGGAAATCCTAAATCGCGAAGGCATTGATATTAGCCTGCGCACCATCCAACGTGATTTAAATCAAATTTCGCTTCGCTTCCCTATTGAAAGCAGTAAAACCACACCTCAAGGCTGGCGTTGGCGCTCAGATGCTCCAATTCAGAGTTTGCCGCATATGACTAGTTCGCAAGCGGTTACATTCATGATGGTAGAAGAACATCTCAAACATTTACTACCACCGAGTCTCATTGAAGAGATGAATCCTTGGTTCGATTTGGCACGTCGTAGCCTCTCTTCTCAAAATAATGTACGCCAATGGATTAACCGTGTCCGTATCGTTCCTGCAACACAACCCTCCATTCCTCCGGTGGTTGATAAAGCATCACAACAAGCGATTTATGAAGGCTTATTACAAGACAAACAATTGGAATGTATTTATCAAGGTCGTGGTCAACAAAGTGAAGAAAAAACCTATATTCTCAACCCTTTAGCTTTGGTCCAAAAAGGTGCGATTATTTATTTAGTGTGCACACGACATGATAAAACTGACATTCAAACCTTTGCCCTGCACCGTTTTAAGTCAGCGACTGTATTAAATTCACGTGCGCTACATCCTGTTGATTTTGATATAGATGGCTATATTGACTCTGGCGCACTGGGTTTCCGCGTAGACTTCAATAAACCGACTGAAATGATTCAATTAAAATTGACCATGTCTGAACGTGATGCGTTGTATTTTGAAGAAAGCCAACTCAGTAAGGATCAAACCATTTATAAAAATGAATTCGGTTTAGCTGAAGTTAGTGCAACTGTGCCCTTTACATCTCAATTGGTCTGGTGGTTACGCAGTTTCGGTAAAAAATTGAAAAAAATTGAACCTGAAGAAGTTTCAATTGTTGTACAACAGATAAATGAAGAAGACTAAACTTTGAACCGTTTTAGTTTTACAGCGGTTTAGCCTTAATTTAGAAGAAAATCACATCAATAATCTTCTTTTTACTTAAAAAGAAAAAGTCCCAAATATGGGACTGTCTAATTTTTTAGAATATTGTTGTGATTATTGTGGTTAATGCCATTTGGAACTAGTGCATAAGGCTCTGCTGAAGACCTTATGCCATAGCACGAATTTCTCATGGTTCGTATAAATTAAGACTGACATAAGCAAGCTAAGTCTGAATTATGGTGGTGTATCAAAAAGTATGCTAAAAAAAAGCAGGTTGAATTTTGATAAAATAGAGAAATGCAAATAACTCTAGAAATCAAATGTCCAACCTGCCTCAGTGACAGTATAAAGAAAAATGGCATCAAAGTAGATGGGAAACAGAACTACCAATGCAAAGACTG